>NZ_JBSGFD010000031.1:0-61635 GCF_053603215.1 Kitasatospora sp. NPDC004240
CCGAGGCGGGCGGCTGCGGCCGGGTGGCCTGCGGCGGCTGCCCGGTGGCCGGCGGCGCGGGCGGTGCCGTGGCGGCCGTCGGCGGCGCGGTGGTGCTCGCGGTGCCGGGGTACGGCGGGGCCGGCGGAGCGACGGGACGTGGGGGCACCTGGCCTCCCCCGGCGTACTGCGTCACGGTCACCTCCCGACTTCTTCCAGCGGGACACTACACGGCGGCCCGGCGGCGGGCACAGTCCGCCGCCGGGCCGCTGACCTGCCCTCAGGGCGACGTCAGCGCGTGGTGAGCTGCTCCGCGAGCGCGCGCAGCGCCAGTTCGTACGAGCCCAGTCCGAAGCCGGCGATCGTCCCGGAGGCCACCGCGGCGATCACCGAGGTGTGCCGGAAGGTCTCCCGGGCGTACGGGTTGGAGATGTGCACCTCGATCAGCGGCGCGGTCCGCTGGGCGGCGGCGTCCCGCATGGCGTACGAGTAGTGCGTGAACGCCCCCGGGTTGATCACCACCGGCACCCGGCCGTCGGCGGCCTCGTGCAGCCACTCGACCATCCGCTGCTCGGAGTTGGTCTCGTGGACCTCCACCTCGAAGCCGAACTCCTTGCCGAGCGCGGTGCAGCGCTCGACCAGTCCGGCGTACGAGGTGGCGCCGTAGACGTCCGGCTCGCGGCTGCCGAGGCGGCCGAGGTTGGGGCCGTTGAGCACCATCACCCGGGTCACGAGGAGACCTCCGCGTAGGCGGCGACCAGCAGGGACGGGTCGGGGCCCTCCAGCACGGAGGTCTTGCCGAGGCCGTCCAGGACGATGAAGCGCAGCAGGTCGCCGCGCGACTTCTTGTCGATCCTCATGGCGTCCAGCAGCTTGGGCCAGGCGTCGGCGCGGTAGCTCAGCGGCAGGCCGACCGAGCCGAGCACCGCGCGGTGGCGGTCGGCCGTCGCGTCGTCCAGCCGCCCGGCGAGCCGGCCGAGCTCGGCGGCGAACACCATGCCGATGGAGATCGCCGCGCCGTGGCGCCACTTGTAGCGCTCGTTGCGCTCGATGGCGTGGCCCAGGGTGTGGCCGTAGTTGAGGATCTCCCGCAGGCCGGACTCCTTGAGGTCCCCGGAGACCACGTCGGCCTTGACCTGGATGGCCCGGCGGATCAGCTCCACGGTGTGCGGGCCGGACGGGGTGGTGGCGCCCTCGGGGTCGGCCTCGATCAGGTCGAGGATGGCCGGGTCGGCGATGAAGCCGCACTTGATGACCTCGGCGAGGCCGGAGACGTAGTCGTGCCGGGGCACGGTCTCCAGGGTGTCGAGGTCGGCCAGCACGCCCACCGGCGGGTGGAAGGCGCCGACCATGTTCTTGCCCTCGGCGATGTTGATGCCGGTCTTGCCGCCGACCGCCGCGTCCACCATGCCGAGCAGCGTGGTCGGCATGGAGATCCAGCGCACCCCGCGCAGCCAGGTCGCGGCGACGAAGCCGGCCAGGTCGGTGGTGGCGCCGCCGCCGAGGCCCACGACGACGTCGCTGCGGGTGAAGCCGGTCTGTCCGAGCACCGACCAGCAGTACGCGGCGACCTCGGCGCTCTTGGCGTCCTCGGCGTTGGGCACCTGGAGGGCGATCGCCTCGTAGCCCTCGCCGAGCAGGTCCTCGCGGATCGCGTCGGCGGTCGCGGCGAGCGCCTCCGGGTGGATGAGCGCCACCCGCCGGGCCCGCCCGCCGATCAGCGGCGCCAGTTCGCCGAGCAGCTGGTGCCCGATCAGCACGTCGTACGGGTCGTGGCCGGCGCTGCCGCCGACGTGAATCCTGACGATCTCACTCATGAGGGGTTTTCAGCTCCAGTGCTTCGAGTACGGCGTCCGCCACCTGCCCGGGTGTGCGGCCGGCGGTGTCGACGACGGCGGTGGCCACCTCCAGGTAGAGGGGGCGGCGGGCCTCCATCAGCTCGCGCCAGCGGGCCCGGGGGTTGACGGCGAGCAGCGGGCGGGGGGCGTCCAGCCCGACCCGCTTGACCGCGTCGGCGAGCGGGACCTCCAGGAACACCACCGGCAGCCCGCGCAGCAGTTCCCGGGTGGCGTCGGCCATCACGGCGCCGCCGCCGAGGGCGAGGACCCCGTCGTGGGTCTCGGCGGCGTCGCGCACCGCGCGCACCTCCAGCTCGCGGAAGTGCGGCTCGCCCTCGTCGATGAAGATCTCCGGGATGGGCTTGCCGGCCAGCCGCTCGATGTCGGCGTCGGTGTCCCGCAGGCCCACGCCCAGGCGGTCGGCGAGGGCCCGCCCGACGGTGGACTTGCCACTGCCGGGCGGGCCGACCAGCACCACGAGGGGTGCGGTCATCGGACGATCAGGTTGTCGAGGTAGCCCTGGACGTTGCGACGGGTCTCCGAGACGTGGTCGCCGCCGAACTTCTCCATCACCGCGTCGGCCAGCACCAGGGCCACCATCGCCTCGGCGACGATGCCGGCGGCCGGCACGGCGCAGACGTCCGAGCGCTGGTGGTGCGCCTTGGCGGGCTCGCCGGTGCGCACGTCCAGGGTCTGCAGGGCGCGCGGCACGGTGGCGATCGGCTTCATCGCGGCCCGCACCCGCAGCAGCTCGCCGGTGGACAGGCCGCCCTCGGTGCCGCCGGAACGGCCGGAGGTGCGCTTGACGCCCTCGGGGGTCGGGACGATCTCGTCGTGGGCCTGGGACCCGGGGACCCGGGCCAGCTCGAAGCCGTCGCCGACCTCGACGCCCTTGATCGCCTGGATGCCCATCAGCGCCGAGGCCAGGCGCGCGTCCAGCCGGCGGTCCCAGTGCACGTGCGAGCCGAGGCCCACCGGCACGTTGTACGCGAGCACCTCGACCACGCCGCCGAGGGTGTCGCCGTCCTTGTGGGCCTGGTCGATCTCGGCGACCATCGCCTTGCTGGCGTCGGAGTCCAGGCAGCGCACCGGGTCCTCGTCCAGCCGGGCCTCGTCCGAGGGCAGCGGCAGCACGCCGGCCGGGGCCTTGGCGGCGGCCAGCTCGACCACGTGGCTGACGATCTCGATGCCGCAGGTCTCCTTGAGGTAGGAGCGGGCGACCGCGCCCAGCGCCACCCGGGCGGCCGTCTCACGGGCGCTGGCGCGCTCCAGGATCGGCCGGGCCTCCTCGATGGAGTACTTCTGCATGCCGGCCAGGTCGGCGTGGCCGGGCCGCGGACGGGTCAGCGCCTCGTTGCGGGCCAGGCCCGCGAGCACCTCGGGGTCGACCGGGTCGGCCGACATGACCTGCTCCCACTTCGGCCACTCGGTGTTGCCGACCATGATCGCGACCGGGCTGCCCATGGTCAGGCCGTGCCGGACGCCCCCGAGGAAGGTCACCTCGTCCTGCTCGAACTTCATCCGCGCGCCGCGGCCGTACCCGAGCCGGCGCCTGGCCAGCGCGTCGGCCACCACCTCGGTGGTCACCGGTACGCCGGCGGGCAGGCCCTCCAGCGTCGCGACGAGTGCGGGGCCGTGCGACTCCCCCGCCGTCAGCCAGCGCAACGTACCCAACGGAGCTCCTTCGTCTGCGGACCGGCCGCAGGGCTCCTGCGGCCCGACCGGGCGTGCCTTCTCCCCCGAATCCTTTCACGACCGGGGCACGCCCGGGGGCACGGTCCGCGTAACGGACAGCGACCGGCCGACAAGCGGACGGCAGCGCTCCGTAAGACTTCCGGTCTCAGTGCTCGGCGAGCGCGGCCCCGCCCGCCGCGCGCATCGCCGCCAGCGGGCCCGGGCTCCGGCCGGTGAACCGCTCGCTCTGCAGCACCGCCTGGTGCACCAGCAGGTCCAGCCCGCCCAGCACGGTCGCGCCCCGCTCGGCGCAGGCCGCCGCGAGCGCGGTCGGCCACGGGTGGTACAGCACGTCGAACAGCGCGCCCGGGGCGGCGGGCAGCGCGGCCGCGAAGCCGTCGGTGGCGCCCACCGGGGTGGTCGAGACGGTCAGCGGCCGCTCCAGCGCCTCGGCGCCGCGCTCCCAGTCGGCCGTGCGCAGGTCCAGCCCGAGCCGCTCGCCGAGCCCGGCCATCTCCCTGGCCCGCTCGGCGCTGCGCACGTACACCGTCACCTCGCCGGTGCAGATCTGCGCCAGCGCGGCCAGCGCCGAGGAGGCGGTGGCCCCGGCGCCCAGCACCGCGGCGGCCGGCACCTTCTCCACCCCCCGCTCACGCAGCGCGTTGACCAGCCCGGGGACGTCGGTGTTGTCCCCGACCCGGCGGCCGTCCGCGGTGAACACCACGGTGTTGACCGCGTCCACCGAGCGCGCCGTGTCGCTCACCTCGTCGAGCAGCGGGATGATCGCCCGCTTCAGCGGCATGGTGAGCGACAGGCCCGCCCACTCGGCCTCGTCCAGCCCGGCGACGAAGCCGGGCAGCGCGGCCTCGTCCACCTCGAAGCGCTCGTAGCGCCAGCCGTCCAGGCCGAGCGCCGCGAAGGCCGCGCGGTGCAGGACGGGCGAGAGCGAGTGGGCGATCGGGGAGCCGAGGACGGCCGCCCGGTGCTTGGTGGTCACGTGGGAACTCCGTACGCCGGTGCTACTTGCCGGTGCTACTTGGTGGTGCAGTGGCCGCGTTCCTTGTCGAAGCCCTGGCCGGCGGCCGTGCAGTAGGCCTCCACGTTGACCAGGTGCTCCTTGTAGGTGTCCGCGAAGCGGGTCTCCTTGGAGGACATCGCGATGAAGAACAGCCACTTGCCGTCGGCCGGGTTGAGCACCGCCTTGATCGCGTCCTCGCCCGGGTTGGAGATCGGGCCGGGCGGCAGGCCCGCGTTCAGGTAGGTGTTGTACTTGTTGGACGCGTCGTCCATGTCCTTCTTGGTGAGCTCCTTGCGGCCCAGCGAGTACTGCAGCGTGGTGTCCATGCCGAGGCGGTGCTGGGTCTCGGTGGCGTTGGCCAGGCGGTTCTGGATGGTCTTGGCCATCTTGGCGAAGTCCGCCGAGTTGTTGCCCTCGGCCTGCAGGATGCTGGCCTCGATGATCACCTCGTAGCCGTTCTTGAGGCCGATCTTCGGCGCCTCGGCGTCCAGCGCCGCGTAGCGCTCGGAGGCCTTCTGCACCATCTGCTTCAGCAGGTCCTCGGGCTTCATGCCCTCGGCGATGGAGTAGCGGGCCGGCCAGAGGAAGCCCTCGACGTTGCCCTGGGCGTACGCGGGCAGCCCGAGGCTGCCGGCCTGCGCCTTGGCGACGTTCGCCGTGGTGCCCTTGTTGAGCTTGAGCTTCTTGTCGATCGCGTCGTAGATCTGGGCGGCGCGCAGACCCTCCTGCACGATGAGCGTCTCACCGCCGGCCGCGTCGACCAGCAGCTTGACGGCCTCCTCGGCCGCCATCTCCTTGGGCAGGCTGTAGAAGCCGGGCTGGATGGTGCCGGCCTTGGGGTTCTTGTCGAAGGCGTCGGTGAAGGCCTCGACGCTCTTGACCACGCCGGCCTCCTTCAGGGCGAGACCCATCTGGCCGCCGGAGGCGCCCGACTTGATCTCCACCTTGACGGTGCCGGTGCCCTGGCCGACGTAGTCCGGCGGCGGGCCGAAGTGGTCCTGGTAGAAGCCGTAGCCCCACCAGCCGGCCCCCGCGACCCCGCCCATCAGGACGAGCGCGACCAGCAGGCAGGCACCGCCGTTGCGGCGGCCCGACTTCTTGCCCTTCTCCTTGCGCTTCTTCTTGGCCTCGCGGGAGTTGTCCTCCTCGCCGAGGAAGCCGCCGTGCTCGTCGTCGGCGTAGTCGTCCTCGGGGTGGCCGTCCTCGTGGCCGTCCCACTCGTCCTCGGCCTGCCCGTCCTCGGCCGGGCCGGCGCCGGCCTCCAGCGCGGCGGCCTCGGCCTCCCAGTCGATGCCGTCCGGGCCCGGGCCGGAGCGCCGGGCGGCCGGCTCCTGCGCCGGCGCGGCCTGCGGCTGGGCACCGCCCTGCGGCCGGACCGGCTGCTGGACGGCCTGGGCCTGCTGCTGGGGCATCCCCTGCTGCGGGCCCTGCTGCTGGTAGACGCCCTGCTGGCCGCCGAAGGACTGCTGGCCCTGCTGGGGGTAGCCCTGCTGGCCGTACTGCTGCTGCATCCCCTGCTGCTGGGGGTAACCCTGCTGGCCGCCGTACGTCTGCTGGCCCTGCTGGGGCATCCCCTGCTGCTGGTAGCCGCCCTGCTGGCCGCCGAAGGACTGCTGGCCCTGCTGGGGGTAGCCCTGCTGGCCGTACTGCTGCTGCATCCCCTGCTGCTGGCCCTGCTGTCCGTAGGGGTCCTGCTGCTGCCCCTGCGGGTACTGGCCCTGCTGGTACTGCTGCTGCCACTGGCCGTCCTGCTGGCCGGGGACCGGCTGCTGACCGCCGTACCCGGGATCACCGGGGTGCCACGGCTCGGAGCCCTGGGGGCCGTAGCCCCGACCCAGATCGGTCATTGATCCCCTTAAACCGACGGAGACGACCGGATGGATCGGACCGGCCGTCCGGGACGGCGTCCCGGTTAGTTCTCGAACCGGCGTGCTATCCGCAGCGCCTGGAGGGAGACGCTACCGTACCGCAGACCCGCCCCGGACCGGGCCGAGGCCCCCTCAGTGCGTGGACGCACCCGTGGTCGGGACCGCCGACCCGCTCTCCTGGGCCTGAACCGCGTTGAACTCCGCCACGTTGCGCTGGTGCACGTCGAAGCTGTCGGTGAAGCGGGTGTCACCGGGCCGGACCGTCACGAAGTACAGCCAGTCCCCCGCCGCCGGGTCGACCGCCGCCAGCATCGCCTGCCGCCCCGGATTGCCGATCGGGGTGGGCGGCAGCCCGGGGTGGACGTAGGTGTTGTACGGGGAGTCCAGCTTGGTCTCCGTCACCGTGGTGTCGAGCGTGGAACGGCCGAGCGCGTAGTTGATCGTCGAGTCCAGCTGCAGCGGCATCTTCCTGGCCAGCCGGTTGTAGATCACCCGGGCCACCTTGGCCATGTCCTCGGGGTTGTCGGCCTCGCCCTGCACCAGGCTGGCGATGGTCACCAGCCCGTACACGCTCTGCCCGTAGTTCTGCGCGACCAGTTCGGCGTCCTCCCGGGCGTACTCCTTGGCCGCCCGGTCGATCATCTGCTTCAGCAGTTCGATCGGGGTCGTCTCGTCGCTGACGCCGTACGTGGCGGGGAACAGGTAGCCCTCCGGGAGGTTCTTGGCGAACTCCGGCAGGCCCAGCTCGGCCGCCCGCTCGTCGACGATCCTCTTGGTGGTGCCCTCGGCCACCTTCAGCTTCTGGTCGATCGCGGTGTAGATCTGGGAGCCGCGCCAGCCCTCGGGGATGGTCAGGCCGTTGGCGTTCGCCGGGTCGACCAGGATCGCCAGCGCCGCCGCCGCGGGCATCCGCTGCCGCAGCGTGTACGTGCCCGGCTGGATCCGCCCGGCCGCGCTGTTGCCGGCCGCGGCCCGGGTGAACGCCAGCGAACTGGCGATCACGCCCTTGGAGACCAGCGCCGCGGCGATCTGGTTGAGCCCGGCCCCCTGCGGCACCGAGACCTGCACGCTGCCGCTGCCGGAGCCGCCGAAGTCGGCGGCGACCACGGGCCGCTGCTGGTCCTGCCACCAGTCGTACGCGACGAGGCCGGCCCCGCCGAAGACCACCACCAGGGAGAGCGCGGTCAACAGGCAGGCCAGACCGGTCCGCCGCCGGTGCGGATCGGGTGCGCCGGGGCGCCGGTGGCGCGCGCCGGGCGGACGGCCCTGCGGTTCCACCACCGGCGCGCCGAGGTGGCCGGGCGTGAGCCCCGGGGTGAAGTCCTGATCGGTCATGCACGCCCCCTGCGGTCCTGCGGCGCCGGAACGGAGAAGGGGCCCGTGCGGACGCGTCCGCACGGGCCCCTCACCGGGACGTTAGAACAGGCGGGTCAGCCCGCCGCCTCGACGCTCTCACCGGGCGGGCGTCCGCTCACCCGTTCGGCCTCCAGCGCGGTCTGCAGGATCACCACCGCGGCGGCCTGGTCGACCACCGAGCGGCCCTTCTTGGCCTTGACGCCGGAGGCGCGCAGACCGTGGGTGGCGGTGACGGTGGACATCCGCTCGTCGACCAGCCGGACCGGCACCGGGTAGAGCCGGTTCGCCAGCCGGGCCGCGTACGCGCGCACCTTCTCCGCCGCCGGCCCCTCCTTGCCGCTGAGCGAGCGCGGCAGGCCGACGATCACCTCCATCGCGTCGTACTCCTCGACGATGGCGGCGATCCGGGCCTGCGACTTCACCCCGGCCGGGACGGTCTCCACCGGCGTGGCGAGCACCCCGTCGGGGTCGCAGGACGCGACCCCGATCCGGGCGTCACCGACGTCGACGGCGATCCGTCGTCCGCGCCGGAAGGGCCTTTCGAGCTGGTCCATCAGGAGGCGCGCTCCGCGACCAGGCCGCGCACCGCGGCGATGGCCCCGTCCACGGCGGACGGGTTGGAGCCGCCGCCCTGGGCGACGTCGTCCTTGCCGCCACCGCCGCCGCCGAGGGTCTTGGCGGCGACCCGGACCAGCTCGCCGGCCTTGATGCCGCGGCCGCGGGCGTCCTCGTTGGTGGCGATCACGGTCAGCGGGCGGTCGTTCGCCACGGTGAAGGCGGCGACCACGGCCGGGCGCGAGCCCAGGCGGCCGCGCACGTCCAGGACCAGCTTGCGCAGCTCGTCCGCGCCGGTGCCGTCGGCGACCCGGGCGGCGACCACCGCGATGCCGTGCACGTCCTCGGCCGAGGCGGCCAGGCCCGCGGCGGCGGCCAGCACCTTCTCGGCGCGGAAGCGCTCGATCTCCTTCTCGGCGTCCTTGAGCTTGCCGAGCATGCCCGAGATCTTCTCCGGCAGCTCCTCCGGGCGGCCCTTGACCAGCTCGGTCAGCTGGGAGACCACCGTGTGCTCACGGGCCAGGAACTTGTACGCGTCCATGCCGACCAGGGCCTCGACGCGGCGCACGCCGGAGCCGATCGAGGACTCGCCGAGCAGCTTCACCAGGCCCAGCTGGGCGGTGTTGCCGACGTGGGTGCCGCCGCACAGCTCCTTGGAGAAGTCGCCGATGGAGACGACCCGGACCTCGTCGCCGTACTTCTCGCCGAACATCGCGATGGCGCCGGCCTTGCGGGCCTGGTCCATCGTCATGACCTCGGCGGTGACGTCCAGTTCGCGGGTCAGCACGTCGTTGATCTTCTGCTCGACGTCGGTCAGCACGCTGCCGGGCACGGCGGCGGGCGAGCCGAAGTCGAAGCGGAAGCGGCCCGGCGCGTTCTCGGAGCCGGCCTGGGCGGCCGTCGGGCCGAGCGCGTCACGCAGCGCCTGGTGGGTCAGGTGGGTGGCCGAGTGGGCGCGGGCGATCGCCCGGCGGCGGTCCACGTCGATCGTGGCGTACGCGGAGGCACCGAGCACGACCTCGCCGAACAGCACGCCGCCGGAGTGCACGATGACGCCCGGCACCGGCTGCTGCACGTCGCGGATCTCGACGACCGCGCCGGAGTCCAGCCGGATCCGGCCGTGGTCGGCGAGCTGGCCGCCGCCCTCGGCGTAGAACGGGGTGCGGTCGAGGATGATCTCGACCTCGTCGCCCTCGGTGGCGGCCGGCGCCGGGACGCCGTCCACCAGCAGGCCGACCACGCTGGCCTCGCCCTCGGTCAGGGCGTAGCCGGTGAAGACGCTGGCGCCCGACCGGTCCGCCACGTCGCGGTAGGCGGCGACGTCGGCGTGGCCCATCTTCTTGGCCTTGGCGTCGGCCTTGGCGCGGTCCCGCTGCTCCTGCATCAGGCGGCGGAAGCCCGCCTCGTCCACCTGGAGGCCCTGCTCCTCGGCCATCTCCAGGGTCAGGTCGATCGGGAAGCCGTAGGTGTCGTGCAGCTTGAACGCCTGCTCACCGGAGAGCACCGCGCCGCCGGACTGCTTGGTCTCGGTGACCGCGGCGTCCAGCAGGTTGGTGCCGGAGCGCAGGGTCTGCAGGAACGCGGCCTCCTCCCCGATGACGACCGTCTCGATGCGCTTGCGCTCGGCCTCCAGCTCGGGGTACTGCGGGGCCATCGCCTTGATGGCGATGTCGATGAGCTCCTTGGCCACCGGCTCGGTGGCGCCCAGCAGCCGCATGTTGCGGATGGCGCGGCGCAGGATGCGGCGCAGCACGTAGCCGCGGCCCTCGTTGCCGGGGGTGACGCCGTCGCCGACCAGCATCAGCGCGGTGCGGATGTGGTCGGTGACCACGCGCAGCGAGACGTCCGACTTGTGGTCGGCGCCGTAGGTGTGGCCGGTCAGCTCGGCGGCGCGGTCGAGGATCATCCGGCTGGTGTCGATCTCGAAGAGGTTGTCGACGCCCTGCAGGATGGCGGCGAGGCGCTCCAGGCCGAGGCCGGTGTCGATGTTCTTGCTCGGCAGGTCGCCGAGGATCTCGAACCCGTCCTTGCCGTCGCCGTGGCCGCGCTCGTACTGCATGAAGACCAGGTTCCAGATCTCCAGGTAGCGCTCGCCGTTGACGGCCGGGCCGCCCTCCTCGCCGTACGCGGGGCCGCGGTCGTAGTTGATCTCCGAGCACGGGCCGCACGGGCCGGGGACGCCCATCGACCAGAAGTTGTCCTTCATGCCGAGGCGCTGGATCCGCTCGGCGGGGACGCCGATGACGTCACGCCAGATCTGCTCGGCCTCGTCGTCGTCCTTGTAGACGGTGATCCAGAGCTTCTCCTTCTCCAGGCCGTAGCCGCCGTCCGCGACGGGAGCGGTGAGCAGCTCCCAGGCGAACGTGATGGCGCCTTCCTTGAAGTAGTCGCCGAAGGAGAAGTTGCCGCACATCTGGAAGAAGGAGCCGTGCCGGGTGGTCTTCCCGACCTCCTCGATGTCCAGGGTGCGCACGCACTTCTGGACGCTGGTGGCCCGGGAGAACTGCGGCCGCTGCTCGCCCAGGAAGTACGGCTTGAAGGGCACCATGCCGGCGTTGACGAGCAGCAGGGTGGGGTCGTCGGCGACCAGGGACGCCGACGGAACGACGGTGTGGCCGCGCTCCTCGAAGAAGCGCAGCCAGCGGCGGCGGATCTCTGCCGACTCCATTATTGGTCCTTCCGGTCGCTGCCCCGCGGCGGAAGTGCTCGGCGGGGCGTTCGTTCGATGGCTTCGGGGGTGGTGCGGGCGCTGCTGGACGGGGGCAGGGCGGCGGCCGGGCTACCGGGCGCCGCCGAGATAGCTCGGTACTGCGGCTCGCCGCGCAGCGCTCTGCCGCGGCGGCGGGGCGGCTCGACCACGGCGGTGCCGTCCAGCCCGAGGTCCGAGCGCAGCTGCTCCTCCCGCTCGGCCATCCCCGCCCGCACGTCCTGGGCGAAGCGCTTGGCGGCGTCGCCCAGCTGCAGCGCACCGCGCGCGGCGGTGCCCGAGAGGCTGTCCGGGGTGAGCCGGTGGACGGCCTCGTTGGCCTTGTTCATGGCCCAGACGGTGGCGCCGGCGCCGACCGCCATCCAGAAGATGCGTCGCACCACGTCGTCAGCCCCTCACCGCGCGCCGGACCCGGGCGAGCAGACCGCTCTTCGGCATGGTGGCGGCGCGCACCTCGGCCCGGATCAGCCGGGCCAGCTCCTCGCGCTCGCCGGGCTGGGTGGGCAGGGTCACCGCGCCCTGCTGCTTGGCGACCGCCTTGCGGACGCCGTAGCTGAAGGCCGCCATCTTGACCAGCGGCCCGCCCAGGGTGGCCGCGACGGTGGAGGAGAGCGCGTTGGCGTTGGCGGCGGCGTCCTGCACGTTGGCGGTGATCTCGTCCACCCGCTCCAGCTGCTCGTTGGCGCTGCGCACGGCGGCGCCGGCCTCGGTCAGCAGCGGTACGGCCTGCTCGGTGACGGCGGAGACCAGGACGGTCGCCTCCCTGAGCACCCGCGAGAGGTGGACCAGTACGACCGCGAGCAGCGTGACGAGGACCGCCCAGAACACGGCCACGAGCAACCCGGCCAGCTCTCCCACGGACACCTTGTGCGCTCCCTCGCCTTGCTGTTCTCCAGACCGAACCCTATCGCGACCAGGACGGGTTTCCGGACCGGGTTTCCGGTACGCCGCCGGTGGCGATCCGGTCGGGTGTACGAGCCGCGGGCGTAACCTACCGGCCGGTCACCTCGTTGCGCCGGGTGGGCCGCCGCACCGGCGGCCCCCTCTCGTTCGGACCGGAGCGGTCCGGGCACGGACACGGGAGCAGCGCTTGGCCGGCGACTCTTCAGCACACCCCCCGGACGCCGCCCGCGGCGCGCCCCGGCCGGGCGCCCCCGGCCGGCTGCCGGCCGAGGTCACCAGCTTCGTCGGCCGGCACGAGGAGCTGACCGCCCTGGCCGGGCTGCTGGCCGGTGCCCGGCTGGTGACCGTGACCGGCCCCGGCGGCGTGGGCAAGAGCCGGCTGGCGCTGCGCGCGGCGGCCCGGGCGGCGGGCGCGTTCCCGGACGGCACCTGGCTGGTCGAGGTGGCCGCCGTCCAGGACCCGCTGCTGCTCGGGCACGCCGTGCTGGAGGCGCTGCGGCTGACCGACGGCACCGCCCGTCCGCCGCTGGACGTGCTGGCCGAGCAGTTGTCCGGGCGCCGGCTGCTGCTGGTGCTGGACGGCTGCGAGCACCTGGTGGACGCCTGCGCCGAGCTGGCGGACGTGCTGCTGCGGGCGCTGCCGGGCCTGCGGGTGCTGGCCACCAGCCGGGAGGCGCTGCGCTCGACCGGCGAGCACCTGCTGACCCTGGCCCCGCTGCCGGTGGGCCCGTCCGGCGGGCGGCAGCCGGACGCGGTGCGGCTGTTCGCGGACCGGGCTGCCGCGGTGCTGCCGGAGTTCCGGCTGACGCCGGCGCTGGCCGAGGAGATCGCCCAGCTGTGCCGGCGGCTGGACGGCATCCCGCTGGCCGTGGAGCTGGCGGCCGGGCGGCTGCGCGCGCTGTCGGTGGAGCAGATCACCGCGCGTCTCGACGACCGGTTCCGGCTGCTGACCGGGGGGTCGCGGACGGCCCTGCCCCGACATCAGACCATGCGCACGACGATCGGCTGGAGTCACGAGCTCTGCACGGTGCAGGAACGTTTGCTCTGGGCCCGCCTCTCGGTCTTCGCCGGCAGCTTCGACCTGGAGGCCGCCGAGTACGTCTGCGCCGGCCTGGGCATCGAGGCGGACACCGTCCTCGACCTGCTCTCCGACCTGGTCGCCAAGTCGGTCGTGCTGCGCGAGCAGGACCGGTACGGGGTGCGCTTCCGCCTGCTGGACACCCTGCGCGAGTACGGCGGCCACTGGCTGCGCGCCGCCGGGGACGACCGCCGGCTGCTGCGCCGCCACCGCGACTGGTACCTGGGCGTGGCCACCTGGGGCGAGGTCGAGTGGTTCAGCCCCCGGCAGACGGAGACCGCCGAACGCACCGAGCTCGCCCACAGCAACCTGCGGGCGGCACTGGAGTTCTGCCTCGCCGAGCCGGGCGAGGAGCAGCTCGCCCTGCTGCTGGCCGGCACCCTGTGGTTCTACTGGGTGGGCTGCGGCCACCTCGGCGAGGGCCGGCACTGGCTGGACCGGGCGCTCGCCCTCGACCCCGAACCCACCGAGGCCCGGGCCAAGGCGCTCTGGGTGACCGGCTACATGGCCACCCTCCAGGGCGACCTGACCTCCGCCCGCCCGGCCCTGGAGGAGTGCCGCCGCCAGGCCCTGGCCACCGGCGACGACCGGGCGCTCGCCTACGCCGTCCACCGGCAGGGCTGCGCGGCCCTGATCGGCGACGAGCCGGCCCGCGCCGCCGAGCTGTTCGAGGAGGCGCTCTGGCACTACCGGACGATCGGCGAGCTCAACAGCAACGTCCTGATGGCGATGTTCGAGCTGGGCATCGCCTACCTCTTCCAGGGCGACCAGGAGAACGGCCACCAGTGGCTCGGCCAGGTCCGCGAACTGTGCGAGGAGCACGGCGAGCAGTGGGCCTACGCGTACGGGCTGTACGCGATGGCGTACTCGGACTGGCTGGCCGGCGACGTACGGATGGCCCGGGCGCACGCCCGGGAGAGCGTGCGGCTCAACCACCTCTTCCGCGACCTGCTCGGGATCGTGCTGGCCCTGGACCTGCTCGCCCTGCTGGAGACCGAACCGGACCGCCCCGGCCACGGCGGCGACCTGCGCGAGGCCCGGGTGCTCCAGGGCGCCGCGCACCGGATCTGGCGGACGGTGGGCAAGCCGTTCTTCGGCTCGCGCACCTTCAACGGGCCGCACCTGGTCTGCGCCGAACGGGCCCGGGCCGGGCTCACCGAGCAGGAGTACACCGACTGCTTCGAGCGCGGCTCCCGGCTGGACCTGGACGCCGCGGTCGGCCGGGCCCTGGGCGGCGACTTCCCCGACGGGCCGGGCCCGCTGGCGGACCGCTCCCCGCGGCCGCCCGCGCCGGAGCCCTCCCCCGTCGGGAATAGTTGAATCTTGTCCATTGCTGGAGCGGACGGTCCCGCCGTACGAGAGGAGCAGCCGTGACCACCCGCACCACCGCCGACGAGTACCGCCTCGCCACCTTCTGGTTCGAGTCCAAGGCCTACGCCGAGGCCGCCCGCATGCTGGAGGGCGTCCTCGCCGAGGAGCCGGCGAACCTGTCCGTCCGCCTGCTGCTCGCGCGCAGCTACTACCACTCGGCCCAGCTCACGCGCGCCGAGTCGCAGCTGCGCCGGATCCTGGACGCCGACCCGGCCGAGGACTACGCCCGGCTGATGCTCGGCCGCACCCTGGAGCGCCAGGGCCGCGCCGAGGAGGCCCGTCCGCACCTGCGGCTGGCCGCCGCGATGACCGGCGCCGAGCTGCCGTGAGGGCCCGGTGCCCCGCGGGGCACCGGCCGGGAAAAGGAGCGAGCCCCCGCCGCCTCGAAGGGCGACGGGGGCTCGCTGCAGTACCGGGTGGTACCGCTCGCGGGTCAGCGCGAGTAGTACTCGACGACGAGCTGCTCGTCGCAGATCACCGGGACCTCCTTGCGCTGCGGCGCGCGGTCCAGGCGGAAGGCCAGGGCCTTCAGGTTGACCTCGAGGTACTTCGGGGTCTGGCCCTCGCCCGCGTAGCCACCCTCACGGGCGACCTGGAACGGGACCTTCTCCTTGCTACGCTCGCGAACGGTCACGACGTAGCCCGGCTTCATCTGGAACGACGGCTTGTTGACCTTGCCACCGTTGACCTCGATGTGGCCGTGGACGACCATCTGGCGGGCCTGGTAGATGGTGCGGGCGATGCCCGAACGCAGCACCAGCGAGTCCAGACGGGTCTCCAGCTCGGCGACGAGCGCCTCACCGGTCTTGCCCTCGGCCTTCTTCGCGCGGTCGAACGCACGCGACAGCTGCTTCTCGCTCAGGTCGTACTGGGCGCGAAGACGCTGCTTCTCGAGCAGACGGACCTTGTAGTCCGAGTTCTGCTTGCGGCCACGGCCGTGCTGGCCGGGCGGGTACGGGCGGGCCTCGAAGTACTTGACGGACTTCGGGGTCAGCGGCACGCCGAGCGCACGCGCGATCTTGACCTTGGGACGCTTCTGGTTCGCCATGAACCAAACCTTCCTTGCTTCACGAATACGGCTTCACCAGGTGTTGACGGAGGTCGCCTCTCGCGGTCCGGAGAAAACCCCACCGCCCGGGGGCAGTGCGATCAGCCGCTCTCCGAGGCCGGGCACGGAAGTGCAAGCACACGAGTGGCCCACCGAACCGGAGTTGGTGGGCTGCACGCGACACCGAAACGGTGCGCGACGCTCCTGGGGCCTCCCGGAGGAGGCCGCGGCCATTGCCCCGCTGGTGCGGCCGGTCGGTCAGGGTCACCCCTGCCGCCGCGCCCGGGACACGGCACTCCCGCCGAGTATACCCGCAACTCGCCCGCTCACCTCCGGGCGCTCGTACCCGGCGCCGACGGTCGTCGCTCCCTCGCTCCTCCGTCACTCCCTCGCTCCTCGCTTTCGGCACCGGCGCGCCCTTCGGCTCGGAGCGGGAATCATGCTCCGTACCAGCAGCTCAGTCCCCCTTGAGCCGACCCCTGGTCCACTCCACGATGTCCGCGTAGCGGGCCTCGCCGCCGTGCCGGGTGGGCCGGTAGTACTCCTTGCCGTGCACCGTGTCCGGCGCGTACTGCTGGGCCGCGATCCCCTCCGGCAGGTCGTGCGGGTAGCGGTAGCCCTGGCCGTGGCCGAGCTTGCCGGCGCCGCCGTAGTGGGCGTCGCGCAGGTGCGGCGGCACCGGGCCGGCCAGGCCCTGCCGGACGTCCGCGAGCGCCGCGTCGATCGCCAGGTAGGCCGCGTTGGACTTGGGGGCCAGCGCCAGCGCGATGGCCGCCTGGGAGAGGATGATCCGCGCCTCCGGGAACCCGATCAGCGCCACCGCCTGGGCGGCCGCCACCGCCGTGGGCAGCGCCGTCGGGTCGGCCAGGCCGACGTCCTCGCTGGCGGAGATCATCAGCCGGCGGGCGATGAAGCGCGGGTCCTCGCCCGCCTCGATCATCCGGGCCAGGTAGTGCAGGGTGGCGTCCACGTCGCTGCCCCGGATCGACTTGATCAGCGCGCTGGCCACGTCGTAGTGCTGGTCGCCGTCCCGGTCGTAGCGCACCGCCGCGTGGTTGACCGCGGTCTCGGTGGTGGCGAGGGTGATGCTCGCCTCGCCCTTCTCCAGCGCCGCGCCGGCCGCCGCCTCCAGCGTGGTCAGCGCCTTGCGGGCGTCCCCGCCGGCGAGCCGCACCAGGTGGTCCTCGGCCTCCTCGGAGAGCTCCAGCGCGCCCTCCAGACCGCGCTCGTCGGCGACCGCCCGGCGCAGCAGCGCACGGACGTCGTCGTCGGTCAGCGACTCCAGGGTGAGCAGCAGCGAGCGGGAGAGCAGCGGGGAGATCACCGAGAAGTACGGGTTCTCGGTGGTGGCGGCGATCAGGGTGACCCAGCGGTTCTCCACGGCGGGCAGCAGGGAGTCCTGCTGGGCCTTGGAGAACCGGTGGATCTCGTCCAGGAAGAGCACCGTCTCGCGGCCGGTCATGCCGACGGCCCGGCGGGCGCCGTCGATCACCGCGCGGACCTCCTTGACCCCGGCGGTGATCGCGGACAGCTCGACGAAGCGGCCCTCGACGGCCTGGCTGATGACGTGCGCCAGCGTGGTCTTACCGGTGCCGGGCGGGCCCCAGAGGATCACCGAGCTGGTCGCCGCCGGTCCGCGCGAGCCGGCCACCAGGCGGCGCAGCGGGGAGCCGTCCTTGAGCAGCTGGCGCTGCCCGGCCACCTCGTCCAGGGTGCGCGGGCGCATCCGTACGGCCAGCGGGGCCCGGCCGGGCTCCC
The DNA here is from genome assembly GCF_053603215.1 of Kitasatospora sp. NPDC004240. Classification (NCBI taxonomy): domain Bacteria; kingdom Bacillati; phylum Actinomycetota; class Actinomycetes; order Kitasatosporales; family Streptomycetaceae; genus Kitasatospora; species Kitasatospora sp. NPDC004240. The sequence continues at coordinate 17,154 of NZ_JBSGFD010000031.1, forward strand.
TGGCCTGGCGTTCCTCGGCGGCGGCGGTGAAGAGGTCCGGTTCGTCCACACCGGAAGCCTATGCGAGCGGGCCGACAGCCCGGGCCCGCACCGAGGCCCGGCCCCGGGGCGATCGGGCGGGGCGGTCAGGCCGGGCGGGGCAGGTCCAGCAGGACGACCTCGAACTCCTCCAGCGAGCGCAGCGTGACCCCGCCGGCCGCCACGGCCTTGGCCCGGGCGTCGGCGACCGGGCCGCGGGAGGCCGAGAGGGCGGCCCGGTCGGCGAAGAGGATGCCCACCGCGCCGCGCTCGTCCTCGGTGCTGAACAGCATGGATCCGCCGAGGAACCCGTCGAGCCGGCGCAGGGCCGGCAGCACGTCGTTCCGGAAGGCGCCGGCCAGCCGGTCGGCACTGCCCCGGTCGAGGTCGAACTTGGCCAGCCGGAACCAGGCGCCGGGGGCCACCTCGACCGGCCGGTCCGCGACCACGGCCTCCCAGACGTCGGTGGTCGCCGTCCCCGCGAACGGCGCGAGCAGCTCGGCCCGCCGGTCGGCCAGCGCGGCGTCGCTGTTCCGTTCGGCCTCCCGGTCCGCCCACCAGGAGCCCATGGTGACGATGCCGAGCTCCCGGTTGGCGAAGAGCCCGTAGCCGCGGTACCCGGGCTGTCCGGAGAGCAGCCCGACGGCCTCGGCGCGCAGGCCGTCGAGGGCCCGGTCGATCCTGGCCGGGTCACCGGTGGCGTAGACGGTACGAACGAACATGGGCGGGTCTCCTGGCGTCAGGCGGGCGCCGCACCGGGCGCCCGGATCCGTGCGGGCACCTCCCATCGCACGCCCGGACGGCGGCACCGGCAACGCCGCCGGGCCGTTCGGAGCAGTCACCGGCCCCGGGCCCTACTCCTCGATGGTGGCCGCGTGGTCCGGGACGTAGTTGCGCGGGTCGCGCGGGGGCCGCCGGTAGCCCCGGGAGGCCGGGCGGGGCGGCAGCTCCAGCTCGGGGCGGGCCACGTCGCGGTAGGGGACGGTGCCGAGCAGGTGGGCGATCATGTTGATCCGGGCCCGGCGCTTGTCGTCGCTCTCCACCACGTGCCAGGGCGACCCGGGGACGTCGGTGTGGGCGAACATCTCGTCCTTGGCGCGGGAGTAGTCCTCCCAGCGGGTGAGCGACTCGACGTCCATCGGGGAGAGCTTCCAGCGCCGCATCGGGTCCTCCAGGCGGTCACGGAAGCGGCGTTCCTGCTCGGTGTCGCTCACCGAGAACCAGTACTTGCGCAGCAGGACGCCGGACTCGATCAGCATCCGCTCGAAGGTGGGGCACTGGTGGAGGAACAGCTCGTGCTCCTCGTCGGAGCAGAAGCCCATCACCTTCTCCACCCCGGCCCGGTTGTACCAGCTGCGGTCGAAGAGGACGATCTCGCCGGCGGCCGGCAGCTGCTCGACGTAGCGCTGGAAGTACCACTGGGTGCGCTGGCGTTCGGTGGGGGTGGGGAGGGCGACGACGCGCGCGATGCGGGGGTTGAGGTACTCGGTCACCCGCTTGATCGCGCCGCCCTTGCCGGCCGCGTCGCGGCCCTCGAAGACCACGACCAGCCGCACGCCCTCCGCCCGCACCCACTCCTGGAGGCGGACGAGCTCCTGTTGCAGGCGCAGCAGCTCCCGCTCGTAGGGCCTCCTGGCCAGCCGTTCGGGCTTGGCGGGGTGCTCGTGCCGGTCCTTGGCCACCTGGGTGCCTCCGTCGGGTGGGTGCTGGTCGAGCACCCACGCTAGTCACCGGAGGACGGGTTCGGCCTCGCAGCGCGCGGAGATCAACGGATCATCGGACGGGTCAGACCGCTTCGAAGGGCTCCGGGTACTGGCACTGGCCGCGCGGGCCGCCGTCGTACGCGGGCAGCGCGAGCGCCTGGAAGTACGCGTCGGGGACGTCGAAGGGGCCGGTGACCTCGTGGTCGCGGGCCGGGCCGAAGCCGAACCGGCCGTAGTAGTCGGGGTCGCCGAGCACCACGACCAGCCTCTCCCCCGCCTCCTCGGCGGCCGACAGCGCCGCCCTGACCACCAGCTCGCCGACGCCCCGGCGCTGCCACTCCGGCGCGACCGCGACCGGCGCGAGCGCGAGGCCCTGGCCGTCGCCGACGCGCAGCCGGGTGAGCAGCGCGTGGCCGACCACCAGGCCGGCCCGGTCGACCGCGACCAGCGAGAGCTCGGGCAGCCACGCCGGGTCGCGGCGCAGGGCGTCCACCAGGTCCGCCTCGTCCGGGCCGGGGAAGGCCGCCATGTGGACGCGCCTGGTGGCGGGCGCGTCCTCGGGACACTCGACTCTGGTACTGACCGTCATAAGGGGAAACCCTCCCTGTGTCGCACGCCGTTGTGGACCGGCCCCGGACGGTGTCGCACCGTCCGGGGCCGTGAAAGGTTAGCCGATCAAGCGTCAGTCCTCGGATGCCACAGGGGACTTGGTGTCCTCATCGTTGTCGGATGTTAGGACTCCGTTTCCCGAGGGATCGGCCGGGCCCCTTACTTCGCGTCGCCCTTGGCGTCCTCGCGGACCTTCGGCTGCGCGTCGACGCCGGCTTCCTTACGCTGCGCCGGGGTGATCGGGGTGGGGGCACCGGTCAGCGGGTCGCCGCCGGTGGACGTCTTCGGGAAGGCGATGACGTCCCGGATGGTGTCGTACCCGCCGAGCAGGGTGACAATCCGGTCCAGGCCGAAGGCCACACCGCCGTGCGGCGGCGGACCGTAGTTGAAGGCGTCCAGCAGGAAGCCGAACTGCGAGGCCGCCTCCTCCTCGGAGAGGCCGATCGCGTCGAACGCCCGCTTCTGCACGTCGCGCTGGTGGATACGGATCGAACCGCCGCCCAACTCCGAGCCGTTGAGGACCAGGTCGTAGGCGTTGGAGAGCGCGCTGCCCGGGTCGGTGTCGAAGGTCGCGAGCGACTCGGCGGTCGGGGCGGTGAACGGGTGGTGCACCGCGTGCCAGCCCTGGAACTCGCCCTTGTCGTCCTCGATCGGCTCGAACATCGGGAAGTCGACGACCCAGAGGAAGGCCCAGCGGGACTCGTCGATCAGCTCGCAGCGGCGGCCGATCTCCAGGCGGGCGGCGCCCAGCAGCTCCTGCGAGGGGCGCTGCTTGCCCGCCGCGAAGAAGACCGCGTCGCCGTTCTTCGCCCCGGCGGCGGCGGCCAGGCCGGCCAGGTGCTCGTCGGAGAGGTTCTTGGCGACCGGGCCGCGCAGCTCGCCGGTCTCGGCGTCGATGAGCACGTACGCGAGGCCCTTGGCGCCGCGCGCCTTGGCCCAGTCCTGCCAGGCGTCCAGCTGCTTGCGCGGCTGCGAGGCGCCGCCGGGCATGACCACCGCACCGACGTACGGGGCCTGGAACACGCGGAACGAGGTGCCCTGGAAGTACTCGGTGAGGTCGGTCAGCTCCTGGCCGAAGCGCACGTCCGGCTTGTCGGAGCCGTAGCGGCCCATCGCGTCGGCGTAGCTCATCCGCGGCAGCGGGTTCGGGATCTCGTAGCCGTGGACCTCGCGCCAGACGGCACCGATGATCTTCTCGCCGAGCGCCAGGACGTCCTCCTGGTCGACGAAGGAGGCCTCGATGTCCAGCTGGGTGAACTCCGGCTGCCGGTCGGCGCGGAAGTCCTCGTCGCGGAAGCAACGGGCGATCTGGTAGTAGCGCTCCATGCCGGCCACCATCAGCAGCTGCTTGAACAGCTGGGGCGACTGCGGCAGCGCGTACCAGTGGCCGGGCTGCAGGCGGACCGGGACGAGGAAGTCGCGGGCGCCCTCGGGGGTGGAGCGGGTGAGGTACGGCGTCTCGATGTCGAGGTAGTCGTTCTCCTCCATCACCCGGCGGATGATGTTGTTGACCTTGGAGCGCAGGCGCAGGCCCTTGGCCGGGCCCTCGCGGCGCAGGTCCAGGTAGCGGTAGCGCAGGCGCACCTCCTCGTTGACCGTCCCGGGCTCGTACTCGGCGACCGGGAACGGCAGCGGCGCGGCCTCGGAGAGGACCTCGATCTCGCTGACCACGACCTCGATCGAGCCGGTCGGGATGTCCGGGTTCTCGTTGCCCTCGGGGCGCACGCGGACGTCGCCGACGACCTTCACGCAGTACTCGGCGCGCAGGCCGTGCACCGAGTCCAGGTCGCGGACCACGATCTGCACGGTGCCGGAGGCGTCGCGCAGGTCGATGAAGGCCACGCCTCCGTGGTCGCGGCGGCGGGCTACCCAGCCGGCCAGGGTCACGGTCGTTCCGGCGTGCTCCGCGCGGAGCGTGCCCGCGTCGTGCGTGCGGATCACAGCTGCTTCTCCTTCAGGGTGGTGACGAGTGCTTCGAGTTCGACGGGGTTCTGCTCGCCGGTGGTCAGGTCCTTGAGCTGGACGACACCGGCGGCGAGATCTCGGTCCCCGGCGACGAGGGCGAAGCGGGCGCCGGAACGGTCGGCGGACTTCATGGCGTTCTTGATGCTCTTGACGCCGAAGGCGAGGTCGGTGGCGACGCCGGCCCGACGCAGCTCGACCACCTTGGCGAACAGGACGTTCTTGGCCTCCTCGCCGAGCGCGACGGCGTACACGGAGGTGGCGGAGGGCAGGTCGAGGACGACGCCCTCGGCCTCCAGCGCCAGGTAGGTGCGATCCACGCCGAGCGCCCAGCCGACGGAGGGCAGCGCCGGGCCGCCGATCATCTCGGACAGGCCGTCGTAGCGGCCGCCGCCGCCGATCGCGGACTGCGCGCCGAGTCCCTCGTGGACGAACTCGAAGGTGGTGCGGGTGTAGTAGTCCAGGCCGCGGACCAGCTTGGGGTCGTCGGTGAAGGCCACGCCGTTGGCGGTGAGCAGCTCGCGGACCTTCTGGTCGTACGCCTTGCAGTCCTCGCACAGGTAGTCGCGCAGCATGGGCGCGCCCACCAGCTGCGCCTGGACCGCCTCGCGCTTGTCGTCCAGGACGCGCAGCGGGTTGATCCCGGCGCGGCGGCGGGTGTCCTCGTCGAGGTCCAGCCCGGCCAGGAAGTCGATCAGGGCGGTGCGGTAGACCGGGCGGCACTGCCGGTCGCCCAGGCTGTTGAGGAGCAGCTTGTAGTCGCGCAGGCCCAGCGAGCGGAAGGCGTCGTCGGCCAGGATGATCAGCTCGGCGTCCAGCGCCGGGTCCTCGGCGCCGATCGCCTCCGCGCCGACCTGCGAGAACTGGCGGTAGCGACCCTTCTGGGCGCGCTCGTAGCGGTAGTACGAGCCCGAGTACCAGAGCTTCACCGGCAGGTTCCCCTGCTTGTGCAGGTTGGCCTGGAGGGCGGCACGCAGCACCGAGGCGGTGCCCTCCGGGCGCAGTGCGAGCTCGTCCCCCCCCTTGGTGGTGAGGGTGTACATCTCCTTGGTGACGATGTCGGTGGACTCGCCGACACCGCGGGAGAACAGCTTCACGTCCTCGAAGACCGGGGTCTCGACGTAGCCGTAGCCGGCCCGGCGGGCGGGCGCGGCGATCGCCTCGCGGATCGCCAGGAAGGTCGCGGAGCTGGGGGGCAGCAGGTCGTAGGTGCCCTTGGGGGCGGTGAAGGTGCTCAACTTCTCTTCCGTCACATTCCTCGTCGCGGGAAAGCCGGGGCGCCGGCCGCCCCCGCTGCCTGTCGGAGGTAGGGGTTGGTGGCGCGCTCGCGGCCGATGGTGGTCTGACCGCCGTGGCCGGAGAGGACCACGGTGGAGTCGTCGAGGGGCAGGCACACCCGGGCCAGCGACCGCAGGATCGCGTCGCCGTCCCCGCCCGGGAGGTCCGTACGCCCGATGGAGCCGGCGAAGAGCAGGTCACCCGAGAACAGCACCGGGGGGAGGTCCTCGGCGGCGGGCGTCCTGAAGGTCACCGACCCCTTGGTATGGCCGGGCGCGTGGTCCACGGTGAGCTTCAGCCCGGCGAGCTCCAGCACGCTGCCGTCGGTGAGCTCGCGCACGTCGTCGGGCTCGCCCACGGTGAGCTCGCCCATCAGCTGGGTGCCGAGCGAGCGGCCGAGGGCCTTCTCCGGGTCGCTCATCATGTAGCGGTCCTCGGGGTGGATCCAGGCCGGCACGCCCTTGGCCCCGCAGACCGGGACGACGGAGGCGACGTGGTCGATGTGGCCGTGGGTGAGGACGACGGCGACGGGCTTCAGCCGGTGCTCACGGACGAGGTCCTCGACCCCCTGGGTCGCCTGGTGGCCCGGATCGACGATCACGCACTCCTCGCCCCGCCCCGGAGCGACCAGGTAGCAGTTGGTGCCCCAGGCTCCAGCGGGGAATCCGGCGATGAACACGCGCGTCCTTCGGGGTGCGGTCGGTCGACGGCGGGCCGGTCGACATCGATGGCTACGAGTTGTGATGTAGGGGCAGCCTACCGGCGCCGCGGGTCCGCTTGCGAACCAGATACGACCTGACAGGTCCACTGCGCCTCACCCGGTCCTTACGGCCGGGGTACCTACACTTGGCCGCCGATGGGTGCGATGATCCAGCATCGAATCCGTTCACCAGTACCAGTACATGTAGGAGATCCGCCCGGTGGTCAGCAGCGAACAGCGGCGGCGGCAGCTCGCCCGCGAGAAGTACGAGCGCCAGATGCAGCGCCGGGCCGAGGCCCAGGTGAAGAACAAGCGCCGCAACACGATCCTCGGGGCCGCCCTGGCCGTCGTGGTGCTCGCGGGCAGCGGCGCGCTGATCGCCGGCGGCGCCTTCTCGGACGACAAGTCCGACAAGGCCTCGCCCGAGGTGGTCGCCCCCACCCTCGGCCAGACCCCGCAGGCCGCGCCCACCCGCAAGGCCGTCGAGGGCTGCGCCGAGCCGGCCGCCGGCGCGCCGAACGGCAAGCAGTTCCAGGCCGAGCCCGCGATGAAGGTCGAGGCGGGCACGTACACCGCCGCGCTCGACACCAACTGCGGCAAGGTGACCCTCTCGCTGGACGCGGCCAAGGCCCCGCACACCGTGAACTCCTTCGCGTTCCTGGCCGGCGAGCAGTACTTCGACCACACCAAGTGCCACCGCCTCACCACCGGCGGCATCTTCGTGCTCCAGTGCGGCGACCCGACCGCCAGTGCGACGGTCAAGGGCGGCATGGGCGGCCCCGGCTACAAGTTCGCCGACGAGAACCTGACCGGCGCGACCTACCCGGCCGGCACCGTGGCCATGGCCAACGCCGGCGCGGGCACCAACGGCAGCCAGTTCTTCCTGGTCTACAAGGACACCCAGCTGCCGCCGAACTACACCCCCTTCGGCAAGATCACCGGCGGTCTGGACGTGGTCCAGCGGATCGCCGCCGCGGGCACCCTGTCGGGCAATTCGGACGGCGCGCCGATGGCCGACGTCACCTTCAACTCGGTGACCGTGGCCAAGGGTTGATCCGCGCCGGTGACGCGCCCCGGACCGCCCCCGGCGGGCCGGCGGCGCGGCACCGGAGGTAAATCGCCCGGCCCGGATGCGGACAGCACCGGGCCCGGTCGCCTATGTTGGCGTTGTATAGGGTGCCCAGACCCGCCGGCCGTCACCCTCGGCAGCACAGCACGGCGGGAGGGGACGGCGGACTCATCGGTCCGCCGCACATCAACTGTGGACGACGGACGCGTACCGCCCCGGCGCGGGCGCGACGTCATGTGGAGGACGCGCTATGAGCAGCGACCCGTGGGGCCGTGTCGACGAGCAGGGCACGGTCTACGTCAGGACGGCCGACGGAGAACGCGTCGTGGGTTCCTGGCAGGCCGGCTCGCCCGAGGAGGCCCTCGCCTACTTCGAGCGCAAGTACCAGGGCATCGAGGTGGAGATCGGCCTGCTGGAGAAGCGGGTGCGCACCACCGACCTGGCCGCCAAGGACGCCCAGACCGCGCTGGACCACCTGCGTGCCCAGGTGGACGAGGCGCACGCGGTCGGCGACCTGGACGCGCTGACCAAGCGGCTGGACGCGCTCGCCGCCGAGATCGAGAGCCGTCGTGAGGAGCGCAAGGCCGCCCGGGCCAAGGCCCAGGACGAGACCCGCTCCGCCAAGGAGGCCCTGGTCGCCGAGGCCGAGCGGCTCGCCGAGTCCACCCAGTGGCGGGAGGCCGGCGACCGGCTGCGCGCCCTGGTGGACACCTGGAAGGGCCTGCCCCGCCTGGACCGCAAGAGCGACGACGAGCTGTGGCACCGCTTCTCGCACGCCCGCTCGGTCTTCTCCAAGCACCGCAAGGCGCACTTCGCCACCCTGGACGCCGAGCGCGACCAGGCCCGGGCCACCAAGGAGCGCCTGGTCACCGAGGCGGAGGCGCTCTCCTCCTCGACCGAGTGGGGCGAGACCGCGGCCCGCTACCGCGACCTCATGGCCCGCTGGAAGGCCGCCGGCCGCGCCCAGCGCGACGTCGAGGACGAGCTGTGGGCGCGGTTCCGCGGCGCCCAGGACGTCTTCTTCCAGGCCCGCTCGGCCGTCTTCAGCGAGCGGGACGCCGAGCAGGTGGCGAACCAGAAGCTGAAGGAGGCGCTGGCCACCGAGGCCGAGGCGATCCTGCCGATCACCGACCTGAAGGCCGCCAAGGCCGCGCTGCGCGACGTCAACGAGCGCTGGGAGGCGATCGGGCACGTGCCGCGCGACACCCGTCCGAAGCTGGACGGGCGGCTGAACGCGGTCGAGCGGGCGATCCGCGAGGCCGAGGACGCCGAGTGGAAGCGCTCCAACCCGGAGGCCAAGGCCCGCGCGGCCGGCATGGTCGGCCTGTTCCAGGCCAAGGCGGACAAGCTCCAGGCCGACCTGGACAAGGCCCGCGCCGCCGGCAACACCTCCAAGGCGGCCAAGCTGGAGTCCGAGCTGGCCGGCGTGCGCACCCTGCTGGACCAGGCGCACAAGTCGCAGGACGAGTTCAGCGGCTGATCCGCCGGACGCGAGCACGAGGAAGGGCCCCCGGGATCACCCGGGGGCCCTTCCTCGTACCCGCCCGCGCTACTTGCGGGCCGAGGTGACCCGGTAGACGTCGTAGACGCCCTCGACGCCGCGGACGGCCTTCAGCACGTGGCCGAGGTGCTTGGGATCGCCCATCTCGAAGGTGAAGCGGCTCATCGCCACCCGGTCGCGGGAGGTCTGCACCGCCGCCGACAGGATGTTGACGTGCTGGTCGGAGAGCACCCGGGTGACGTCGGAGAGCAGCCGGGAGCGGTCCAGCGCCTCCACCTGGATGGCGACCAGGAAGACCGAGGACTGGGTGGCCGCCCACTCCACCTCGATCATCCGCTCGGGCTGCTGGCTGAGCGCCTCCACGTTGACGCAGTCCGCCCGGTGCACCGAGACGCCGTTGCCGCGGGTGACGAAGCCCACGATCGGGTCGCCCGGCACCGGGGTGCAGCAGCGCGACAGCTTGACCCAGACGTCGTCCACGCCCTTGACGATGACACCCGGGTCGCCCTTGGCCCGGCGGCGCACCGCCCGGCGGGTGTCGTGCGTCGGGGTGGCGGTCTCGGCGAGGTCCTCGGTGGCGCCCTCCTCGCCGCCGAGCGCCTGGACCAGCTTCTGCACGATGTTCTGCGCGGCGACGTGTCCCTCGCCGATCGCCGCGTACAGCGAGGAGATGTCGGGGTAGCGCATCTCGTGGGCCAGGGTGACCAGCGAGTCGCCGGTCAGGATCCGCTGGATCGGCAGGCCCTGCTTGCGCATCGCCCGGGCGATGGCCTCCTTGCCGTGCTCGATCGCCTCCTCGCGGCGCTCCTTGGAGAACCAGGCGCGGATCTTGTTGCGGGCGCGCGGCGACTTGACGAAGCCCAGCCAGTCCCGGGAGGGGCCGGCGTTCTCCGCCTTGGAGGTGAACACCTCGACGCTGTCGCCGTTCTCCAGGGTCGACTCCAGCGGCACCAGCCGTCCGTTGACCCGGGCCCCTATGCAGCGGTAGCCGACCTCGGTGTGCACGGCGAAGGCGAAGTCCACCGGGGTGGCCCCGGCCGGCAGCGCTATGACGTCACCCTTGGGGGTGAAGACGAAGACCTCGTTGTTGGAGAGGTCGAAGCGCAGCGACTCGAGGAACTCGCTCGGGTCCTCGGTCTCCTTCTGCCAGTCGAGCAGCTGCCGCAGCCAGGCCATCTCGTTGACGGCGTCGGCCTTGTCGTCCTTGCGGGCCTGGGCCGGGGTGTCGGTGCGGACCTTGGAGGCCCCGGCCACCGCGCGCTGCTTGTACTTCCAGTGCGCCGCGATGCCGTACTCGGCCCGCCGGTGCATGTCGAAGGTGCGGATCTGCAGTTCGACCGGCTTGCCGCCGGGACCGATCACCGTGGTGTGCAGCGACTGGTACATGTTGAACTTGGGCATCGCGATGTAGTCCTTGAACCGCCCCGGCACCGGGTTCCACCGCGCGTGGATGGTGCCCAGCGCCGCGTAGCAGTCGCGGACGGTGTCGACCAGGACCCGGATGCCCACCAGGTCGTAGATCTCGGCGAAGTCCCGGCCCCGGACGATCATCTTCTGGTAGACCGAGTAGTAGTGCTTCGGCCGGCCGGTGACGGAGGCGGTGATCCGGGCGCCGCGCAGGTCGCCCTGGACCTGGTCGATGACGGTCGCCAGGTACTCGTCCCGCTTGGGGGCGCGCTCGGCGACCAGCCGGACGATCTCGTCATACATCTTGGGGTAGAGGATCGCGAAGGCGAGGTCCTCCAGCTCCCACTTGATGGTGTTCATGCCCAGCCGGTGCGCCAGCGGGGCGTAGATCTCCAGCGTCTCGCGGGCCTTCTTCTCCTGCTTCTCCCGCTTGAGGTAGCGCATGGTGCGCATGTTGTGCAGGCGGTCGGCGAGCTTGATCACCAGGACCCGGGGGTCCTTGGCCATCGCGACGACCATCTTGCGGACGGTCTCGGCCTGCGCGGCCTCGCCGAACTTCACCCGGTCCAGCTTGGTGACCCCGTCCACCAGCAGGGCCACCGAGTCGCCGAAGTCCTTGCGCAGGGTCTCCAGGCCGTAGTCGGTGTCCTCGACCGTGTCGTGCAGCAGCCCGGCCATCAGCGTCGCGGCGTCCATGCCCAGCTCGGCCAGGATGGTCGCCACCGCCAGCGGGTGGGTGATGTACGGGTCGCCGCTCTTGCGCTTCTGGCCGCGGTGCCACTTCTCGGCGACCGCGTACGCCTTCTCGATCTCGCGCAGCAGGGCCGGGTCGGCCTTGGGGTCGTTGGCGCGGATCGAGCGGAACAGCGGCTCCAGGACCGGGTTGAGCATGCTGGAGCGCTGGCCGCCGAGGCGGGCCAGCCGGGCCCGCATACCGCCCGCGGAGGCGGGCCGGGTGGCGGGCGCCACCGGACGCGAGGAGGTCGGCGCCGGGCGTACCGGGGTGGCCCCCGAGGGCGTGGGACGGTTGTCGGGGGCGGCCGCTGCGGCCCTGGGCACAACCTCGTCGGGCAAGGACACTCCTCGGGCGCTGGGGCCGGCCCCTCGCGGGGCTCGCGCAACCGGGAGGGGATGAATCTTCATGGTACCGAGCCCGGCGCTCCGGTGTTCAGCCGCCCGCCCCCGGGACACGACGGAGGGCGGCGGCCGGATGATCCGACCGCCGCCCTCCGTTCCGTTCCGGTCCCGGTTCAGACCGTGACCAGGGTCTCCAGCGGTGCGTCGCCCAGGTGCCCGGCCAGCCGCTCACGGCCGTCCAGGAAGCCCAGCTCCATCAGCACCACGACGCCCGCCAGCTCGGCGCCGGCCTCCTTGACCAGGTCGAGGGAGGCCCCGATGGTGCCACCGGTGGCCAGCACGTCGTCCACCACCAGCACCCGCTCGCCGGGCGCGAAGGCGTCGCACTGCACCTCCAGCGTCGCCGAGCCGTACTCCAGCTCGTACGAGCGCCGGAACACCTCGCCGGGCAGCTTGCCCTGCTTGCGGATCGGCACGAAGCCGAGCCCGGCCGCGAAGGCCGCCGGGGCCGCCAGCACGAAGCCGCGCGCCTCCAGGCCGACCACCTTGGTCGCCCCGAGCGCCCGGGCCCGGTCCGCCAGCGACCTGGTGAGGGCCGCGAAGGCCTCGGCGTCGGCGAGCAGCGGCGCGATGTCCTTGAACAGCACACCGGGCTTCGGGTAGTCCGGGACGTCCCGGATCCTGCTGGTCAGCAGGTCGGCGAGGACGGTGTCGGCGGTGGTCACGAGGTGATCCTTAGCGGTGGGGAGGGGTCAGCGCTTGCCGGTCGCCCGGCGGCTGGCACGGGTGGTGCCGGCCGGACGGCCACGCTGACCGACCATACCCGCCGGGAGGTCCTCGTCCGCGAACTCCTCGCCCTCCGGGGCGGCGTCCTTCTCGGCCGCGGCCTTGGCGTCCGCGGCCCGCCGCTGGGCGACCCGCTTGGCCAGCGCCTTCATCTCCGGCGTCTCCTCCTTGAGCTGCGCGTACAGCGGGGTGGCCACGCAGATCGAGGAGTACGCACCGGCCGCGAGACCGATGAACAGCGCCAGCGAGATGTCGTTCAGGGTGCCGGCGCCCAGCAGGCCGCCGCCGATGAACAGCAGCGCCGCGACCGGCAGCAGCGCGACCACCGTGGTGTTGATCGAGCGCACCAGCGTCTGGTTGAGACCGTGGTTGGCGGCGTCGGAGAAGGTGAGCTTGTTCTGCTTGGTGATGCCCCGCGCGTTCTCCTTCACGGTGTCGAAGACGACGACCGTGTCGTAGAGCGAGTACCCGAGGATGGTCAGGAAGCCGATCACCGTACCCGGGGTGACCTCGAAGCCCACCAGGGCGTACACCCCGATGGTGATCAGGAGGTCGTGGATGAGGGCGACCAGGGCGGCCACCGCCATCCGCCACTCGAAGGCGATGGCCAGGTACACGGTGACCAGCACCATGAAGATGACCAGGCCGAGCAGGGCCTTCTGGGAGATCTGCTCACCCCAGCTGGGACCGATCACCTGGGTGTCGATCTCCTTGACCGGGACGCCGATCTCCTTGGACAGCTTGTCGGTGAAGGCCGCCGCGGTGACCTTCTCCTCGGAGCTGACCTGGATGCGGATCTTGCCGTTGTCCGTCGACTGCACCAGCGGGTGCGACTCGACGATCTTGTCGACGGCGGTCTGCGCCTGGGAGACGCTGAGCCCGGGCTTGGAGACGGTGTAGACCGACCCGCCCTTGAACTCGATCCCCAGGTGCAGGCCCATGGCCAGACCGATGCCGGCGACCAGCACGATCACCGCGGAGATGCTGTACCAGAGCTTGCGGCGTCCGACGAAGTCGAAGCTCACCTCGCCCTGGTAGAGCCGGTGGCCAAGATTGGAGAAGCGTGACATTGCGTCAGGCCTCCTTCACGGCGGCAGAGGAGGAGCTACGGCGACGGCTGCTGCGCAGCGGCGGGCGGGCGCCCAGGCGCTTCGGGTCCAGGCCGGACCACTTGTGGCCGCTCGAGAAGAACTTGGTGCGGGCCAGCAGCGTGATCAGCGGCTTGGTGAAGAGGAAGATCACCACGACGTCGAGCGCGGTGGTCAGGCCGAGGGTGAAGGCGAAGCCCTGCACCTTGCCGACCGAGACCAGGTAGAGCACGGCGGCGCAGAGGAAGGACACGAAGTCCGACACCAGGATGGTGCGCCGGGCGCGCGGCCAGGCGCGCTGGACGGCCGGGCGCAACGGGGCGCCCTCGCGGACCTCGTCGCGGATGCGTTCGAAGTACACGATGAAGGAGTCGGCGGTGATGCCGATCGCGACGATGGCGCCGCAGACCGCCGGGAGGTTCAGCGCGAAGCCGATGCCCGCGCCCAGCAGGCTCATGATCGAGTAGGTGAGCGCCGCCGAGACGACCAGACCGGCGATCGAGACCAGGCCGAGGCCGCGGTAGTAGACCAGCGAGTAGATGACCACCAGCAGCATGCCGATGGCGCCGGCGGCGAGGCCGGCCTTCAGCTGGTCGCCACCGAGCTGCGGGGAGACGGTGGTGATGTCGCTCTGGGTGAACTCCAGCGGCAGGGCGCCGAAGCTCAGCACGTTGGCCAGGCTCTGCGCCTCGGTCTGGCTGAAGTTGCCGGAGATCACGGCCGAGCCGCCGGGGATGGCGCTGCGCACGTACGGGTGCGAGACGACCTGGCCGTCCAGCACGATCGCGAACTGGTTGGCCGGGGCGGCCTGGGTGGCGAGCTGACCGGTGACGGCGGTGAAGGCGTCGGTGCCCTTGCCGTTGAACTGCAGCTGGACCTGCCAGCCGCCGCCCTGCTGGGTGTCGAGGGCGGCCTGGGCCTTGTCGACGTCCGAGCCGTTGACCGCGACCGGGCCGAGCGCGAGCTTGTAGTACGCGCCGCCGTCCTCGGGCTTCTCGCTGCACGCGACGATCGGCTGGGTGATGTCCGGGTTCTGCGGCAGGATGCGCTGCTCGGGCTTGGAGCAGTCGAGCGCGGCGAACGCGGCGGACAGGGCCGGCGGCACGGTGCCCTGGGTCATCAGGGCGGACGGGTCCACGGCCGGGGCGTTCGGGTCGACGGCCGGGACGCTCGGGGTCGCGGCGGGGGTGCCGGTGGCGGCGGCGCTGCCGGTGGCCGGGGCGGTGGGCGTGGCGTCCGCGGCGAGGGCCTCGCCGACCGGGCGGCCCTGCTTGGTGGCGCTGGGGCTCGCGGTGGCGCCGGGCTTCGCCGAGGTGGTGGCGGCGGGAGTGGCGCTCGCGGTGGCACCGGCGCTCGCGGTCGCCGACGGGGTCGCGCCGGGGGTGGCGGTACCGGTCGGCGCGGGCGTGGTGGCCGGGGGCTGCTGCACCTGGATGCCGCTGGGGGCCAGGGCCATCACCGGGCGGAAGTACAGCTTGGCGGTGGTACCGACCTGGTCGGCCGCCGTCTGCTTGTCACCGCCCTTGGGGATGTTGACGATGATGTTCTTGTCGCCCTGGGTCTGGACCTCCGCCTCGGAGACACCCATTCCGTTGACGCGCTTCTCGATGATCCCGACCGCGATGTCCATGTTGGACTTGTTGATCGCCTTGGGATCGGTCGACTTGGCGGTCAGCGTGATGCTGGTGCCACCGGCGAGATCGATACCCAGGCGGGGCTTGGTGTGGCCCGTCCCGAACATGAGGGCGACCAGTCCGACGGTGACGACCAGGATGAGGGCCAGGGCCCTCCCCGGGTAACCGTCGCGCGGGCGCGACTTGGGTGTTGCCACCTTGCTCGTTTCTCCCTGTCCATGCCACCTCCCCTACCGGACCCCCGTCCGGCTCGTAGCGGGACGGGGGCATGGGTGGGACGGCTGGCGTGAGGTCCTGTGGGCACGCGGCACTGTGCCGCGCGGCCGGGCTGTGCCCGAACCGTACTACTTGCTCGCGGGAGCCCCGCCCTCGGCGACGCCCTGGTCGGCGCCGTCCTTGGTGAGCGTCAGCGGCTTCTCCTCGGCGGCCTCGACGGCGTCGTCACCGGTCTCGCCGTCCGCGGGAAGCTCGTCCTCGGCCGGGCGGCCGTTGATGATCGCGTCGTACTCCTGCGGCTCCAGGACCGCGGCGATCGCGCTCTTCGTGAAGTGGGAGACCACGCCCGGCGCGATCTCCAGCTCGACGGTCTCGTCGTTGACCGCCTTCACCTGGGCGTAGAGGCCGCCGATGGTGCGCACCCCCGCCCCGGGCTCCAGCGCGGTCTGCATCTGCTGCATCGCCTGCTGGCGCTTCTTCTGGGCCCGGAACATGACGACGATCGCGAGCACGGGGAGGAGGAGGATGATGAGGTTCACTGCAGCCAGGGTCCTTTACGGGCCGCCGACCGGCGGCCTGTGTGGTATTGGTCGGCCCGTCAGGTGAGCGGGGCGGTCCGGCGGAGTCTAGGCGACCCCGAACTGATCGGACAACGCCAAGCATCGCATCCTGCCGCCGGAAGTGGCGACCCTCCGCCTCCACGGATCGGACACGAACCCTGGTGAGTCCCCTCACCTCACGTCGCCTTTATCCGGCACCGGCCGGATTGTCACCCGTTCGGCCGCTCCCCGGTGGGGAAGAGTCCCGGCTGCCCCGGCGCCGCGCCCCGAGTGGTCTGGACCGGCGAGGTCCGCAGCGGTGCGGCCTGCGTCGGCGCGGCCTGCACGGGCGGGGTCAGGCCGAGGTGCTGCCAGGCGGCGGCGGTGGCGATCCGCCCCCGGGGCGTACGGGCCAGCAGCCCCTCGCGGACCAGGAAGGGCTCGGCGACCTCCTCGACCGTCTCGGACTCCTCACCCACGGCGACCGCCAGGGTCGACAGGCCGACCGGGCCGCCGCCGAACAGCCGCAGCAGCGCGTCCAGCACCGCCCGGTCCAGCCGGTCCAGCCCGCGGGCGTCCACCTCGTAGACGTCCAGCGCCTGGGCGGCGATCTCCGTGGTGACCACGCCGTCGTGCCGGACCTGGGCGTAGTCCCGCACCCGGCGCAGCAGCCGGTTGGCGATGCGCGGGGTGCCCCGGGAGCGGCCGGCGATCTCGGCGGCGCCGGCCGGGTCGATCTCCACGTCCAGCAGGGCGGCCGAGCGGTGCACCACCCGCTGGAGCTCGGCCGGCGCGTAGAACTCCATGTGCCCGGTGAAGCCGAAGCGGTCGCGCAGCGGCGGCGGCAGCAGACCGGCCCGGGTGGTCGCGCCGACCAGGGTGAACGGCGGCAGCTCCAGCGGGATCGCGGTGGCGCCCGGCCCCTTGCCGACGATCACGTCGACCCGGAAGTCCTCCATCGCCATGTAGAGCATCTCCTCGGCGGGCCGGGACATCCGGTGGATCTCGTCGAGGAAGAGCACCTCGCCCTCGGTGAGCGAGGAGAGGATCGCGGCCAGGTCGCCGGCGTGCTGGATGGCCGGCCCGGAGGTGATCCGGATCGGGGCGCCCAGCTCGGCGGCGATGATCATCGACAGGGTCGTCTTGCCCAGGCCGGGCGGGCCGCTGAGCAGCACGTGGTCGGGCGCGGTGCCGCGCTTGCGGGCGGCCTGGAGCACCAGCGACAGCTGCTCGCGCACCCGCTCCTGGCCGATGAACTCGTCCAGCAGCTTGGGGCGCAGCGCCGCCTCGACCGCCTGGTCCTCGCCGTCGGCGGCGGCCGTCACCAGCCGGTCGGCCGGGTCGGGGTCGTACGGGCTCATGCCTCGCCCTCGCTTCGCTCACTCATCGACCCGGGCCCGGGAGCCGGGGTTCCGTATGTCGACAAATTGACAGGTAGTCAGATCGGTACGTCGTCAGCGCGCCCGGTTCAGCCCGCGCAGGGCCGAGCGCAGCAGCGCACCGACGTCCGGGGTGGACTGCGCCTCGGCCTCCGGGGTGACCGCGGCCACCGCCTCGTCCGCCTCGCGCGGCGCGTAACCGAGGCCGACCAGCGCCGAGTGCAGCTGCTCGCTCCACGGCGCGGGCCCGGAGACCAGCGGCTTCTGGGCCGGCACCGCGCCGCGCGGGGCGCCCAGCTTGTCCTTGTACTCCAGCAGCAGCTTGGCCGCCTTGGCCTTGCCGATGCCGGGGACGGCGATCAGCGCCTTCTCGTTCCCGGCGGCCACCGCCGCGCGCAGCTCGTCCGGGCTGTGCACGCCCAGCATCGCCTGCGCCAGCCGCGGGCCCACCCCCGGGGCCGCCTGCAGGATCTCGAAGACCGCCCGCTCGTCGTCGTCGGCGAAGCCGTAGAGGGTGAGCGAGTCCTCCCGCACCACCAGCGAGGTGGCGAGCCGGGCGCTCTCGCCGAGCCGCAGCCCGGCCGCGGTGGCCGGGGTGCACTGGACGGCCATGCCCACACCGCCGACCTCGACGACGACGGTGCCGCCGGAGATCACGGCCACCGGGCCCTGGACGAAGGCGATCATCGTACGACTCCTCGGGGAGCTCGGGCCGGGGCGGCCTTGGCGAGGGCGGCGGCGATCCGGTCGGTGGCACCGCCGCGCCAGATGTGGCAGATGGCCAGCGCCAGCGCGTCGGCGGCGTCGGCCGGCTTGGGCGGCGCGTCCAGCCGCAGCAGCCGCTGCACCATGGCCGTGACCTGGGCCTTGTCGGCCCGGCCGGAGCCGGTGACGGCCGCCTTGACCTCACTGGGGGTGTGCAGGGTGACCGGGATGCCGCGCCGGGTCGCGCAGAGCATGGCGACCGCGCTGGCCTGCGCGGTGCCCATCACCGTCCGGACGTTGTGCTGGGCGAAGACCCGCTCCACGGCGACCAGGTCGGGCCGGTGCTCGTCCAGCCACTCTTCTATGCCCTGCTCCACCAGCAGCAGCCGCTGCCCGATCTCCGCGTCCGCGGGGGTGCGCACCACGCCGACCCCGACCATCCTCAGCGGCCGGCCCGGCGCGCCGTCGACCACGCCGACACCGCACCTGGTCAGCCCAGGGTCCACGCCCAGTACCCGCACCTCGGCCACCCATCTGTGATTCGCCGCCCGCTCCCGGGGGCCCGGCCCCGGCGGCTCGCGGCGTGACCCGCCGGAACACCTGTACGCCCCGACCCGCGAAGGCTACCGCCCGGGTCCGACAACCCCTCCAACGACACCGGCCCGGTGGTCGCGGGACCACCGGGCCGGGAGGTGAGAACGATCACTCGGCGTCGAGCTGCGCCCCGACCTCGTCGCTGATGTCGAAGTTGGCGAAGACGTTCTGCACGTCGTCGCTGTCCTCCAGCGCGTCGATCAGCTTCAGGATCTTGCGGGCGCCGTCGACGTCCAGCTCGACCTGCATGCTCGGGAGGAAGTTCGCCTCGGCCGAGTCGTAGTCGACGCCGGCGTCCACCAGGGCGGTGCGGACGGCGACCATCTTGGAGGCCTCGGAGACGATCTCGAAGGAGTCGCCGAGGTCGTTGATCTCCTCGGGCTCCTGGTCCAGGACGACCTCGAAGAGCTTGTCCTCGTCCACGCCGTCGGCCTTGGGGACGATCACGACGCCCTTGCGGGTGAACAGGTAGGACACCGAGCCCGGGTCGGCCATCGAGCCGCCGTTGCGGGTCATCGCCACGCGCACGTCGGAGGCGGCGCGGTTGCGGTTGTCGGTGAGGCACTCGATGAGCACCGCGACGCCGTTCGGGCCGTAGCCCTCGTACATGATGGTCTGGTAGTCGGCGCCGCCTGCCTCCATACCGCCACCGCGCTTGACGGCGCGGTTGATGTTGTCGATCGGGACCGAGCTCTTCTTCGCCTTCTGGATGGCGTCGTACAGCGTCGGGTTGCCGGCCGGGTCGGGACCGCCGGTGCGCGCCGCCACCTCGATGTTCTTGATCATCTTGGCGAAGAGCTTGCCGCGCTTGGCGTCGATCACGGCCTTCTTGTGCTTGGTGGTAGCCCACTTAGAGTGGCCGGACATCGCCAGCTCCTTTACGTCGCCAATGGGAAATGAACAGATGAGATCTTACCGGTGCCGTCACCGGTGGATGGCACACGGTCAGCGCGCGGCGGCGAGGTGCTCCTCGACCATGGCGACGAAGTAGGCGTGCACCCGGTGGTCACCGGTCAGCTCGGGGTGGAAGGAGGTGGCCAGCAGGTTGCCCTGGCGCACCGCGACCACGCGGCTCTCCGGGCCGTCCGCCGCCGGGAGCTCCGCCAGCACCTGGACGCCCGCGCCCACCGCCTCGACCCAGGGGGCGCGGATGAACACACCGTGCACCGGGTCGCCGGCCAGACCCTCGAACGGGATCGCCGTCTCGAAGGACTCGTTCTGACGGCCGAAGGCGTTGCGGCGCACGGTCATGTCGATGCCGCCCACGGTCTCCTGGTCGTCCCGGCCGTCCAGGATCTTGTCCGCCAGCATGATCATGCCGGCGCAGGTGCCGTAGACCGGCATCCCGGCCGCCACCCGCTCGCGCAGCGGCTCCATCACGCCGAAGAGCAGGGCGAGCTTGGACATGGTGGTGGACTCCCCACCGGGGATGACCAGCGCGTCGACCTCGGCCAGCTCCTCCGCACGGCGGACCGGACGCGCGAGGGCGTCGGCCTCGGCCAGCGCGACCAGGTGCTCACGGACGTCGCCCTGCAGGGCGAGGACGCCGATGACGGGAGTGGACATGGTTGCTACCTCTTCAGACTTCTCGTACGGACGACGCGCAGCGGCCCGCCGCGCCGGAGGGGGCGCGGCGGGCCGGCGGGCGGGGATTACCAGCCGCGGTTGGCGTAGCGCTCCGCCTCGGGCAGGGTGTCGCAGTTGATGCCGACCATGGCCTCGCCCAGGTTGCGGGAGGCGTCGGCGATGATCTTCGGGTCGTCGAAGAAGGTGGTGGCCTTCACGATGGCGGCGGCACGCTTGGCCGGGTCGCCCGACTTGAAGATGCCGGAGCCGACGAAGACGCCCTCGGCGCCCAGCTGGCGCATCAGCGCGGCGTCGGCCGGGGTGGCCACACCACCGGCGGAGAACAGCACGACCGGCAGCTTGCCGAGCTCGGCGACCTCCTTGACGAGCTCGTACGGGGCGCGCAGCTCCTTGGCGGCGGCGTACAGCTCGTTGTTGTCGAAGCCGCGCAGCTTGGCGATCTCGTTCTTGATCTGGCGCAGGTGGCGGACCGCCTCGACGACGTTGCCGGTGCCGGCCTCGCCCTTGGAGCGGATCATGGCCGCGCCCTCGGCGATGCGGCGCAGGGCCTCGCCCAGGTTGGTGGCGCCGCAGACGAAGGGGGTGGTGAACGCCCACTTGTCGGAGTGGTTGACCTCGTCGGCCGGGGTCAGCACCTCGGACTCGTCGATGTAGTCAACACCGAGCGACTGCAGGACCTGGGCCTCGACGAAGTGGCCGATGCGCGACTTCGCCATGACCGGGATCGAGACCGCCTCGATGATCTCCTCGATCATGTTCGGGTCGGACATCCGGGCCACGCCGCCGTCCTTGCGGATGTCGGCCGGGACCCGCTCCAGCGCCATGACGGCCACAGCGCCGGCGTCCTCGGCGATCTTCGCCTGCTCGGCGTTGACCACATCCATGATCACACCGCCCTTGAGCTGCTCGGCCATGCCGCGCTTGACCCGGGCGGTACCGATCTGCGGCTGGTCTGCGGTGGTGGGGGTGGTGGACACGTGAGACCTCACTCGAAGATGAACCAGTGCTATCGCCCTATGTTAGGCGGAAGGAACGCCCTCTCCATGCGCCACCGAGTCCAGCCCGGCCGACGGGATACGACAAAGAGGCCGGAACCCGACCCTCGCGGCCGGCCCCGGAGCGCGCCCGCCGGGACGCGGAACACGAGTGACGGCGGGGACAGCCGGGGAGCGACGGACCCCGCCGCCCGCCCCTGCGGGAGCCGCTCCCGGGGCCGCTCAGGCCGGGGCGCCCTCGGGGGTCAGCGCCGGCGGCGGCGCGTCGTCCATCTCGAAGGCCAGCGGGAACGGCGCCTTGCCCGCCAGCCGGAAGTAGCGCACCAGCCGGTGCTCGCGCACCGCCCGCGCCGCCCGTACCGCGTCGTTGTGGAACCGCCGCGCCATCGGCACCCGCCGCACCGCCGCCGTGAGGTCGCGCACCACCTCCTCGCCGCCCGGCTGCGCGACCAGCGCCGCGACCTGCTCCGGCTCGGCGAACACCGCCCGCAGCGCCAGGCTCAGCTGGCTCTCCGCCACCTCGCGCCGCTCGTCGTCCGCCGCCCGCGCGGCGTGCGCGGCGTCCGCCAGCAACAGCGAGGCCGCCGGGTCCAGCAGCGAGGACGTGGCCAGCTCCATCGCCACCGAGGCCCGGCGGACCAGCTGCGCGTCCAGCGCCGCCCGCGAGGCGTCGATCCGGGCGTGCAGCCGGTCCAGCCGTCCGGCCGTCCAACTCAGGTACATGCCGAACAGCACCACGGCCACAGCGGCCCAGATCCAGGTAGTCACGGGGCGCAACGCTACCGGGTGGGCACACCCGGCCCGATCAGCCGCCCAGCGCCGTGCTGCGGTACGACTCCCGGTCGATGTCACGGATGTCGACCGCGAGGTGCAGCCGCTCCCCCGGCACCGGCGCGACCCGCTCCGCCAGCAGCGCCAGCACCGCCTCGCTCAGCGCCGCCTTCGCCTCGGGGGTGCGGCCCGGGAAGATCCGGAACTCCACCAGCACCTGGGAGGCCGGCGCCTCGTCCTCGCCCACCACGAACTCGGCGTCGACCGGGCGGAACACCGTCTTGCAGCCCTCGGGCGTCGCGGCGATCGTCTTCACGGCCAGGCGGTTGATCTCCCGGCCGAGCTCCCGGCGGTCGAGGGAGCCGGCCAGGCCCGGCGAGTACTCCACGGAGATCTGCGGCATCGGATGCCTCCAGTGATCGGGATCAGCGGTCCGGGCGACCATAGCCCGCCCGCGCCCGCCGCGGCCGGCCGCGTCCCTCCCGGGGCCGGATCCCGGCCGGTTTCCCCGGCCGGGATCCGGCCGGCGGGGGCGCGCTCAGTCCCGGGCCAGCCCGAAGCGGCCCCGCCGGCCGCTGCGCTCCTCGTCCTCGACCACCGCCGCCGCACCCGCCGCGACCGTCTCGTACACCGCCAGGATGTCCGCGCCGACCGTCGACCAGTCGAAACGCCGCACGTGCCGGGAGGCCGCCTTGCGCAGCTCCTCCAGCCGGGCCGGGTCCCCCAGCAGCCGCAGCGCCGTACGGGCCAGCGCGTCCGCGTCCTCCACCGGGAACAGCTCACCGGCGTCCCCGCCGTCCAGCACCTGCTTGAACGCGTCCAGGTCGCTGGCCAGCACCGGCGCACCCGCCGACATCGCCTCGACCAGGATGATCCCGAAGCTCTCGCCGCCGGTGTTCGGCGCCACGTAGAGGTCCACGCTGCGCAGCAGCCGCGCCTTGTCCCGGTCCGAGACCATGCCCAGGAACTCCACCTGCTTGCGGACCTCCGGCGCCAGCCCCGCGACCGCCTCCTCCTCGTCGCCCTTGCCGGCCACCAGCAGCCGCACCCCGGGCCGCTCCGCCAGGATCCGCGGCAGCGCCGCCAGCAGCGTCGGCAGGCCCTTGCGCGGCTCGTTGATCCGCCCGATGAAGCCGATCGTGCCCGGCTCGCCGTGCGCCGCCCCGCCCACCCAGCGCGGATCCGGCTCGGCCTGCGCGAAGAACCCGACGTCCACCCCGTTCGGGATCACCACCGCGTCCCCGCCCAGGTGCTCCACCAGGGTCCGCCGGGCGTACTCGCTCACCGCGATCCGCGCCCGCATCTTCTCCAGGCCCGGCTGCAGGATCGGCGAGGCCGCGATCATCGCCCGCGACCGCGGGTTGGAGGTGTGGAACGTCCCCACCATCGGCCCCGAGGCCGACCAGGCGGCCAGCATCGACAGGCTCGGCGAGGCCGGCTCGTGGACGTGCAGGATGTCGAAGCGTCCCTCGTTCAGCCAGCGCCGCACCCGCGCCGCCGACAGGATCCCGAAGCTCAGCCGGGCCACCGAGCCGTTGTACGGCACCGCCACGGCCCGCCCCGCCGACACCACGTACGGCGGCAGCGCCTCGTCGTCCTCGGCCGGCGCCAGCACCGACACCTCGTGACCCAGGCCGATCAGGTGCTCGGCGAGGTCCCGGATGTGGAACTGCACCCCGCCGGGCACGTCCCAGTCGTACGGGCAGACGATGCCGATCTTCACAGGTCCTCGCGTTCGTCGGGGCCCGCTCAGGGCCCGGTGGTCTCCGCGGCCGCCTCGGCCGCGCTCGCCGGACGCCGTACCGGCTCCGGCCCGGTCAGCGGCTCCCCGGCCGCCCCCGCCGCCGCGCGGGCGGGCAGATCGGCCAGCCAGAGCCGCTGCAACATGTGCCAGTCCTCGGAGTGCTCGCGGATCCCCGCCGCCCACACGTCCGCCATCCCCTGCACCATCGCCGCCGTCCGCTCGGCCCGGTCCCCCTCGGCCGGCGGGACGACCTCCGGATGGATCATCGCCCGCATCACCGGGCCGTCGTACCAGATCGTCACCGGCAGCAGCGCCGCCCCCGTACGCAGGCACAGCGCCGCCGGACCGGCCGGCATCCGGGTCTCCTCGCCGAAGAACGACACCCCCACGCCGGCCTCCGAGAGGTCGCGGTCCCCCACCAGGCAGACCAGCCTCCCCTCGCGCAGCCGGCGGGCCAGCGTACCGACCACCGACGCGCCGCCGCCGGTCAGCGCCAGCACCTCCATGCCGAGGCTCTCCCGGTACGCCACGAAGCGCTCGAACAGCCGCTCCGGCTTGAGGCGCTCCGCGACCGTGGTGAACGGATAGCCCTCCAGGGCCACCCACGCGCCCGCCAGGTCCCAGTTGCCCATGTGCGGCAGCGCTATCACCGCGCCCCGGCCCGACTCCATCGCCTCGCGCAGCCGCTCGAAGCCCTCCACCTGCACGTCCCGGGCGATCCGCTCCCGGCTCCAGGTCTGCAGCCGGAACGACTCCATCCAGTACCGCAGGTAGGACCGCATCCCGGCCCGCGACAGCTCCCGCAGCCGCGCCGCGTCCGCCTCCGGGTGCACCCGGCGCAGGTTCGCCTCCAGCTGCGCCACCCGCGGGCCGCGCCGGCGCCACGCGTGGTCCGCCAGCCGGTCGAACAGGCCCTTCGCCGCCGGCTCCGGCAGGTGCTTCAGCGCCGCCCAGCCCAGCGCGTACGCCGAGTACACCAGTCGGTCCTTCACCGCGAGCCCACCCCTCAGTTCCCGGCCGCCAGCCGGTCCGCCTCGAAAGCCTCCCGGCGCACGGTCAGCACCCGCTGGAACACCGTCACCAGCGAACCCGCCGCCACCAGCCACAGCGCCACCGGCAGCAGCCACTCCACGTACGGCACGCCGAACGTGGCCAGACCCGCGACACCGGCCGCCACCAGGCAGATCACCAGTCGCTCGGCCCGCTCCACCAGCCCCGACACGTCGCACGGCAGCCCCTGGCTCTCCGCCCGCGCCTTGGTGTACGACACCACCAGCCCGCTCGCCAGGCAGAACACCGCCACCGCGCACAGCAGGTTGTTGTCACCCGTGCCCGCGTACCAGAGCGCCAGCCCGCCGAAGATCGCCGCGTCCGCCACCCGGTCCAGCGTCGAGTCCAGGAACGCGCCCCACTTGGTGCTGCGCCCCAGCTGACGGGCCATGTTCCCGTCCACCAGGTCCGAGAAGATGAACAGCGTGATGGTGATGGTGCCCCAGAAGAACTCCCCCCGGGGGAAGAACACCAGCGCGCCCGTCACCGACCCGGCGGTACCGATCAGCGTGACCGTGTCCGGGCTCACACCCAGCCGGATCAGGAAAGCGGCGAACGGGGTCAGAACACGTGTGAAGAAGGCACGCGCGTATTTGTTGAGCATGGCCTTCCCGACCGCTCCGATCTCCCTGGTACCCGCCTGCGGCCGGTTTCGGAGCAGACGGCCGAATGGATCAGCCCATCCGGCGGACCCATCGTATCCACGCCGACGACACGCCCCGCCGCACCGCACCGCCCACCGGGTATTCGGTCCAACTGCCCATGACCGAAAGCGCATCGACGCACACGAACGGTGACGACGACCGTCTACGACACGCGCCCCGACCGGCAGCCCTCCTAGAATTTCCAGCACAGCCCGGGCGCCGCCACGCAGCCCCGGCGCAACGGGAGGAGACCTCCGATGCCCGACCGCAGCACGGTACGCGCGGGGCAGGCGCCCACCGTCGCCGGCCCCCGCCAACTGCGCAACGTCGTCCTGATCGGCTGCAGCGGCGTGGGCAAGACCACCCTTGCCGAATCCCTCGCCCTCACCGCCGGCGCCATCGGCCGCGCCGGACGGGTCACCGACGGCAACACCGTCTCCGACCACGAGGACATCGAGCACCACCAGCAGCGCTCCGTCCAGCTCTCCCTGCTCCCCCTCGAATGGAAGGGCGTCAAGGTCAACCTCCTCGACCCGCCCGGCCACCCCGACTTCACCGCCGACCTGCGCGCCGCCCTGCACGCCGCCGACGCCGCCGTCTTCGTGGTCTCCGCCACCGACCCGGTCACCGCCCCCACCCGCGCCCTGTGGCGCGAGTGCGCCGCCGAGGACATCCCCCGCGCCATCGCCGTCGCCAAGCTCGACCTCGCCCGCGACAGCTACGACGACATCCTCACCACCTGCCACGACGCCTTCGGCCTCGGCCCCGACACCCTGCGCCCCCTCCACTACCCCGCCCACCACGACGGCCGCCCCACCGGCACCGTCGACCTCCTCACCGGGCGCACCCACGGCACCGACTCCGGCCACCACCCCGACCCGGCCGACCTCCCCGACACCGCCCCCGCCCGCGAGAGCCTCGTCGAGGCGATCTCCGGCCAGGACGACACCCTCATGGAGCGCTACCTCGCCGGCGAGACCCTCGACACCGAGGCCCTCGAAGCCGGCCTGCGCCGCGAGGTCCTCGCCTGCACCCTCCACCCCGCCGTCCCCACCACCGACGCCGGCCTCGGCACCACCGAACTCCTCGACCTCATCACCACCGCGTTCCCCGACCCCACCGAACGCACCCGCCCCGCCCCCGCGTGCGACCCCGACGCCCCCCTCGCCGCCCAGGTCGTCCGCGTCACCGGCGACGCCTACGTCGGCCGCGTCGCCCTCCTGCGCGTCTACGCCGGCACCCTGCGCCCCGACACCCACATCCACCTCGACGGCCCCGGCCACGACGGCGAACAGCCCACCGACGAGCGCGTCACCGGCCTCACCAGCCCCTTCGGCAAGACCCAGCGCCCCGTCCCGCACGCCCCCGCCGGCGACCTCGTCTGCGCCGCCAAACTCACCACCGCCCGCGCCGGCGACACCGTCCACGAACCCGGCCGGCCCGCCGACCTCGAGGGCTGGACCGTCCCCGAGGCCCTGCTCCCCATCGCCGTCGAGGCCCACAGCAAGGCCGACGACGACAAGCTCTCCCAGGCCCTCACCCGCCTCAGCGCCGAGGACCCGGCCCTACGCCTCGAACAGAACCCCGACACCCACCAGCTCGTCCTCTGGTGCACCGGCGAGGCCCACGCCGAGGTCGTCCTCGACCGCCTGCGCACCCGCCACGGCGTCCACGTCGACACCGTCGAGCACCGGGTCGCCCTGCGCGAGACCTTCGGCACCGCCGCCGCCGGCCACGGCCGCCTGGTCAAACAGTCCGGCGGCCACGGCCAGTACGCCATCTGCGACCTGGAGGTCGAACCCCTGCCCGCCGGCTCCGGCTTCGAGTTCCGCGAACACGTCGTCGGCGGCGCCGTCCCCAAGCACTTCATCCCCTCCGTCGAGAAGGGCGTCCGCGCCCAGCTCGCCAAGGGCGTCTCCACCGGCCACCCGCTCGTCGACATCCGGGTCACCCTCACCGACGGCAAGGCGCACTCCGTCGACTCCTCCGACGCCTCCTTCCAGAACGCCGCCGCCCTCGCCCTGCGCGACGCCGCCGAGCACGCCGTCATCCGCCTGCTCGAACCCGTCGCCGCCGTCGGCGTCCTGCTCCCCGACGACTACCTCGGGGCCGTTCTCGGCGACCTCTCCGCCCGCCGCGGCCGCGTCCTCGGCACCGAGACCGGCGGACCCGGCCTCACCCTGCTGCGCGCCGAGGTCCCCGAACTCGAACTCGCCCGCTACCCCGTCGACCTGCGCGCCCTCACCCACGGCACCGCCGAGTTCACCCGCGCCCACCTGCGCCACGAACCGATGCCACCGGCCCTCGCCGCCAAGTACACCGACTGAGCCCCCGACCCCCCGGCGGTCCCCCGGCGGCCCCTCAGCGCCGCGGCAACGCGCACGCCGCCGTGCCACCCGGCAGCCGGTGCCGGTTGCGCGCCACCCAGCGGTACACCACCGCCGCCGGCGGCCGCACCGGCGCCAGCGCCAGCACCCCGCCCAGGTACGCCCACACCCCGCCCGAACGCATCAGCAACCGCGCCACCGCCTGCGCCCCGCCGTACACCCGGCCGGCCGGCGTCACCCAGAGCACCTCGCGCTCCGCACGCTCCCAGGACACCTCCCCGCGCCCCCCTGCACGCCCGTCCAACTCCGCCAGATCCGCGAACTGGAACGGCACCGCCTCCCAGCCCCCCGACGCCAGCGTCTGCCGCAGGTACCGCTCCGCCCAGGTCGCGCACGTCGTGCAGAACGCGCAGTCACCGTCGAAGACCAGCACCGGATCCCTCACCACAACACTCTCCATGCCGTCATCGTGCCCCACCCCGCACCCTCCGGGACCGCCGGGGCGCGTCGGACCCCCGGAAGCTGGGCATCATCCCCCACAGCGCCGGCGCGGCCGGAACGTGACGGCCGTTCAGAGGATCACCCCCGCAGGGGTGTCGCGGCACGGTAACCTGCCGCTGACAAGGGGAGGAGGGGACGCCACCATGACCACACTCGACATGACCCCGGGTGCGCAGATACCCCGGACCGACGCCGGCCCGCAGACCGCCGTCACCCAGGCGCTCTCCTCGGTCGCCTACCGCGACGGCGAGGTCGGCGGGTTCGTCAAGGCCGTCACCGCCGCCACCGAGAAGAAGGGCCGCTTCGCCCTCTTCCGCCCCAACCTCGGCGAGGCCTTCAGCCGCGCCGTCGTCGCCCGCACCCTCGGCGCCGGCCGCAAGCCCGTCGTGCCCTCCTTCGGCATCGACACCCGCCAGATCGTCGAGCACTGCCTCGCCGCCGAGGACCTCCGCGCCGTCCGCGACCGCAGGCTCACCGGCGTCACCGTCGCCACCGGCGTCCTCTTCCTCCCCGGCACCCTCCTGTGGCTCGGCGCCTTCCAGCTCCGCGCCTGGCTCAAGCGGGACAACCCCAAGAACGCGGCCGTCTACGGCGGCCTCGTCCTCGCCGCCGCCGTCGCCCTCGCGGTGCTCTTCGCCCTGCGCCCGCCCGTCCACGGCATCCTCGGCCTCTACACGCGCGTGGTGATGCTCGCCCCGATCATCGGCTGGTACCTCGCCAGGGTCATCGTCGTACGCTCCGCCGAGGACCTCCGCGCCCGCTGGCTCTCCCTCGTCGAGGGCAGCGCCGTCGCCGCGACCGTCCCCAAGGCCGTCCCCCGCGACGACCTCGACAAGAAGGCCGCCGACCTGCGCGCCAAACTCGGCCGCCTGGAGGGCGAGCAGGAGACCAACATCCAGCACAACGCCGGCCCCAAGGGCATCCTCGGCGCCGGCCGCTGCTGGGGCCGCTGGAAATCGGCCGACGTGCTGCGCCCCGCCGAGGGCCACCTCGACTTCCGTGCCTTCCACCCCTCCGACCTGCTCCGCAAGATCGCCGGTCACCTCAAGGGCCTCGGCATCAGCGTCGTCGCCAACAGCGGCATGCCCAACCTCTCCGTGAAGCAGTGGGTGATCATGGAGGTCGGCGAGGGCGCCGACGAGATCGGCCGCCCCGACAACGCCGACATGGACGGCGACCGGATGCGCGACTTCGCCGTCCAGGCCATCGCCGACAAGCAGACCTTCGGCGGCGGCCCCCGGCAGGCCCTCGCCACCCAGTTCATCACCCACGACGGCAAGCTGATCCTCACCTTCACCGTCACCGTCGTCCTGCTCGCCGACACCATGAACGTCACCGTCGCCGGCTACGCCCTCGGCCCGGTCAACGGCGTCTTCTTCGACAAGCCCAAGGACAAGGAGAAGACGGTCCAGAAGACCGGCAAGTTCTGGGAGGAGCGCACCGTCAAGCTCCCCCTGATCGACAACGACGAGGTGGTCCGCCAGGCCGTCCGCGCCCCCTTCACCCGCGCCCCCGGCCTGCTCGCCTGGCTCGGCGGCGGCCTCGGCCTGCCCGAGCCCTTCGGCCTTCGACACTCCTGGGCCGCGCCGCCCTGGGGCACCAAGACCATGGCCGACAACGCCCTCGACGCCTCCGTCCCGGTGCTCAGCGCGGTCCACACCGCCATCGTGGAGTTCATGGAGGAGCACGACCTGGACACCGGCCGCTTCAAGAACCGCGCCTCGATGATCAAGTCCGAGGCGCAGGGCGTGCGCCCGTTCAAGGCGGACTCCTACGACGCGGTCTGACCCCGCCGCCCCGGACACGCGGAAGGGCCCGCCGGAGAGATCTCCGGCGGGCCCTTCCCTGTGTGCGTTCAGTCCTGCGGCCAGGCCTCCGCGAGCATCTTGCGGGTGTCCGCCAGCAGTTGCGGCAGCACCTTGGTGTGGCCCACCACCGGCATGAAGTTGGTGTCCCCACCCCAGCGCGGCACCACGTGCTGGTGCAGGTGCGCCGCGATCCCGGCACCCGCCGCCGCACCCTGGTTCATCCCGATGTTGAACCCGTGCGCGCCCGAGGCGGCGCGCAGCGCGGTCATCGCCTTCTTGGTGAACTGCGCCAGCTCGTCCGTCTCCGGCCCGTCCAGCTCGGTGTAGTCGGCGACATGGCGGTACGGGACCACCATCAGGTGCCCGCCGTTGTACGGGTACAGGTTGAGCACCGCGAACACGGCCGCGCCACGGGCGACGACCAGACCGTCCTCGTCACTCAGCGACGGGATCGAGCAGAACGGACAACCGTCGTCCGGAGCCGGGCCGGTGGGCTTGTTCTCGCCCTGGATGTAGGCCATCCGATGGGGGGTCCAGAGGCGGCGGAAGCCGTCCGGCTCGCCGACGCCCCGTTGCAGTTCCGGCTCAGTCGTCATGCTGATCAGCATATTCGCCCGGCGGAGCGTGCGAAGCGGTGCGGGGCAGACTCCTCACAGGAGGAGCCTGCCCCGCCGCTTGCACGCCCTACGACGTCACACCTGGATGCGGCGCTCCACGGCGTCCACGATCTCGCGCACGGCCTCGGCGACCGGCACGCCGTTCTTCTGCTCGCCGTTGCGGTAGCGGAAGGAGACCGCGCCGGCCTCGACGTCGTCGTTGCCCGCGATCAGCATGAACGGGACCTTGGTCTTCTGCGCGTTGCGGATCTTCTTCTGCATCCGGTCGTCCGAGGTGTCCACGTCGGCCCGGATCCCGTGCTTCTTGAGCTCGGCCGCGACCTCCAGCAGGTACGGCACGTGCTCGTCGGTGATCGGGATGCCGGTCACGGTGACCGGGGCCAGCCACGGCGGCATGGCACCGGCGTAGTGCTCCAGCAGCACCGCGAAGAAGCGCTCGATCGAGCCGAACAGCGCGCGGTGGATCATGACCGGGCGCTGGCGCGAGCCGTCCGCCGCCGTGTACTCGAGGTCGAAACG
Source organism: Kitasatospora sp. NPDC004240 (assembly GCF_053603215.1). Taxonomy (NCBI): domain Bacteria; kingdom Bacillati; phylum Actinomycetota; class Actinomycetes; order Kitasatosporales; family Streptomycetaceae; genus Kitasatospora; species Kitasatospora sp. NPDC004240. Next base: position 47,982 of record NZ_JBSGFD010000031.1, read on the forward strand.
CTCGGGCAGGTTGAAGTCCAGCTGGATGGTCGACATCTGCCAGGTGCGGCCGATGGCGTCCCGCGCCTGCACCGAGATCTTCGGGCCGTAGAAGGCCGCGCCGCCCGGGTCCGGGACCAGCGGGAGGCCCTGCTTCTCGGCCACCTTGGCGAGGACGGCGGTGGCCTCCTCCCAGGTGTCGTCCGAACCGACGTACTTCTCCGGGTCCTTGGTGGACAGCTCCAGGTAGAAGTCGGTCAGGCCGTAGTCGCGCAGCAGGCCCAGCACGAAGGTCAGCGTCGAGTCGAGCTCGTCCGCCATCTGCTCGCGGGTGCAGTAGATGTGCGCGTCGTCCTGCGTGAAGCCGCGGGCCCGGGTGAGGCCGTGCACGACGCCGGACTTCTCGTACCGGTAGACCGTCCCGAACTCGAAGAGGCGCAGCGGCAGTTCACGGTACGAGCGGCCGCGCGCGTCGAAGATCAGGTTGTGCATCGGGCAGTTCATCGGCTTGAGGTAGTAGTCGATGCCCTCGTCCAGCTGCATGGGCGGGTACATGCCGTCGGCGTACCAGTCCAGGTGGCCGCTCTTCTCGAAGAGCTTCCCCTTGGTGGCGTGCGGGGTGTAGACGAACTCGTAGCCCTCCTGCTCGTGCCGCTTGCGCGAGTAGTCCTCCATGGCACGGCGGATGATGCCGCCGCGGGGGTGGAAGACGGCGAGGCCGGAGCCGATCTCCTCGGGGACGGAGAAGAGGTCGAGCTCGGTGCCGAGCTTGCGGTGGTCGCGCTTGGCGGCCTCCTCCAGGAACTCCAGGTGCGCCTTGAGCTCGTCCTTGGACGGCCAGGCGGTCCCGTAGAGCCGCTGCAGCATCGGGTTCTTCTCGCTGCCGCGCCAGTACGCGGCGGCCGAGCGCATGATCTTGAACGCCGGGATGTGCCGGGTGGACGGCAGGTGCGGGCCGCGGCAGAGGTCGCCCCAGCACTGCTCGCCGGTCTTGGCGTCCAGGTTGTCGTAGATGGTCAGCTCGCCGGCGCCGACCTCGACGTCGGCGCCCTCGCCGGCGGTGGCGGCGGAGCCCTTGAGACCGATCAGTTCGAGCTTGTACGGCTCGGCGGCCAGCTCCTCGCGGGCGGCCTCGTCGGTGACCACGCGGCGGGAGAACTTCTGCCCGCGCTTGATGATCTCCTGCATCTTCTTCTCGATGGCCTTGAGGTCATCGGGGTGGAAGGGCTTCTCGACGTCGAAGTCGTAGTAGAAGCCGTTCTGGACCGGCGGGCCGATGCCGAGCTTGGCCTCCGGGAACAGCTGCTGCACGGCCTGGGCCATGACGTGCGCGGTGGAGTGGCGCAGGATGTCGAGGCCGTCCTGGCTGCCGATCGCGACCGGCTCGACCTCCTCGCCCTCCTGGAGGGCGTAGGAGAGGTCCTTGAGCTGGCCGCCGACGCGGGCGGCGATGATCGAGCGGTCGTCGGCGAAGAGCTCGGCGGCCGTGGTGCCCGTGGTCACCACGCGCTCTTCCCGATCGGGTTCGCGGTTGATGATTACCCGGACGTCCGTCACCGGTCTCTCCTGACGTGCTGGATTCATAGGACGCAGCACAGCGCTGCGCGTGACGATGGTACCGAGACCGGCGGGCCCATCGCTTACACACCCTCTCGCACGCCGTCCGGCTCAGTTCCCGTCGCTCCCCTCCCCCAGGGTCTTCAGCAGCCGCTCGCGCTCGGACTCCTCCAGTCCGCAGGGTTCCAGGCCGTGCGGATGGGCGAGCCGGCGGAACCCGCCGCGGCGTTCCAGGCGTCCGCTGACCCGGACCGGGGTGCCCGCCAGGTGGGCCTCGGCGGCGATCCGGTAGGCGGGGTCGGCGAGGCGCGCCCTGACCTCCGCCACCTCGGCGCCGCCGAGCACGCGCAGCCGTACGGTGCCGCTGCCGGTGGGGTCGGCGCGCTTGAGGCGGACGACGAGGCCGGTGACGGTGACGGCGACCGCGGGCTCGATGCGTTCGAGGAGGTCGGCGGCCTCCTCCAGGGCGGGCAGGTCGCCCGGGGAGAACTCCAGGGCGACCCGCCGGTCGCCGAAGCCGCCGGGGGTGCCGGCGGAGGCCGACCAGGCGACGGTGAGGCGGGCGGCGGTGGCGCCGCGGACGAGTTCCTGGACGGAGTCGACCAGTTCCCGGCTGAGGCCGGCCTGGACGGCGTTCTCGAAGACGTCCGGCGGTCCGCCGGCCCGGCGGTAGTCGACGGCGTCGCGCAGGGCCTCCAGGGCGCGGACGAGGGTGGTGACGGCGGCGCGGCCCTCGGGGGCGGGGGTGTAGGCGGTGAGGGCGGCGCCGTTCTCGACGACCAGGACGCGTTCCAGGAAGTCACCGGCCCAGGCGTCGAGGCGGGCCCCGAAGTAGGCGGCGCGGGTGCGGCCGGCCTTGGCCCCGGCGGCGAGCATGGCGCGGGCGGCGCGGTGCAGCCGTTCGGCGCCCTCCCAGGGCAGGGCGGCGGCGGGGCCGGGCAGGTCGCGGCGCCACTGGAGTTCGTCGCCGGGCACGGCGAGGGCGAGCAGGATGGAGCGGGCGGAGGGGCTGCGGGAGCGGGAGAGGGCGGTGACGGCGTCGGTGAGCAGTTCGACGGCGTCGTCGAAGCCGTCCCCGGCGGGGACGAGCAGGCTGGTGCCGGGGTCGCTGTCGTCCGGGGGCGTCCAGCGCCCGTAGCGGGCGGCCGGTCCGCCGCGGCGGACCCAGCCGTGCCGGGCGAGCAGGGTGGTGAGGACGGCCGGGTCGACGGCCGCCGGATCGGGCAGCGCGCGGGCGCCGCCGTCCTGTGTCCCGTGTGACGCCGTCATGCCGCTCCTTCTCTCCGGGGGCGCGGGCGTCACGGGCGCTCGCCCGCGCCGACCCGGGCCATGATGTCGCGCAGTGCGCGGTCGTCGAAGACCTTGGCGGTGGGCACCCGGACGTTGGTCCGCTGCCGCCCGGTGACCGGGTGGCCGGCCAGGTTGACCCAGTAGCAGCAGTGCCGCAGTTCCAGGGCGTCCGGGCGGGCGAGCAGCCAGTCGTCGACCCGGCGCGGCAGCAGCATGACCACCAGGATCCGGGGGACGGCGACGCGCTCGCGGGCGAGCTTGCGCAGGTGCGCGTTGTCCAGGGTGAAGCTGAAGTGGGGCCCGGCGGGGGCGGGGGCGACCTGCTGGGTGGCCTTCAGCTGGATCTTGACGGTGACCTCGTCGTCCACCAGGTGGGTCCGGGAGCCGTGGCTGACCTGCCAGTCGATGCCGTTGTCCGGGAACGGCTGGGAGAGCGAGCAGCCGGCCGCCGCGGCGACCGCGTGCAGGTAGCCGACCTGGAGGGTCTCCATGCAGGCCGTGACCGCGAGGTCGCCCCGCGGGGCGAAGCGCGCCGCGTCCGGCTGCGGCTGTGCCACCGTCATCCGACGCCGCCTCCCCCGGCCCTCTCCCGCCCCTGCCGCACGGCCCCGAACCGTCGCGGGGGCGGGTGTCCCCGCAGGGATGATCCCCGGCTCGGAGGCGGTCAAACGGGCCCGTCGACGCCGGGGGTTGAGGTGCCGTCACGGCGGGGTATCAACCGGGCGGGACCGCAGTACCTGAGGGGCAGTCATGCAGCAGCAGTGGTTCACCGGCCCGCTCGCCTCCTTCGACACCGAGACCACCGGGGTGGACGTCGAGACCGATCGCATCGTCTCGGCCGCCCTGGTGGTCCAGCACGCCCCCGGCACGGCCCCGCGGACGCTGACCTGGCTGGCCGACCCGGGGGTGCCGATCCCGGAGGCGGCCCGCGCGGTGCACGGCATATCCGACGACCGGGTGCGGGTGCACGGCCGGCCGCCGCGCACGGTGGTGGCGGAGATAGCGCGGGCGCTGGGCGAACAGGCCCGGGCGGGGCGGCCGCTGGTGGTGATGAACGCGCCGTACGACCTGACGCTGCTGGACCGGGAGTTGCGCCGGCACCGGGGGGCCTCGCTGGCGGAGGCGCTGGGCGCGGCGGAGCTGCTGGTGATGGATCCGCGGGTGCTGGACAAGCACGTGGACCGCTACCGCAAGGGCCGGCGGACGCTGACCGATCTGTGCGCGCACTACGGGGTGGAGCTGACCGGGGCGCACGACGCCTCGGCGGACGCGGCGGCGGCGATGGGGCTGGTACGGGCGATCGGCGAGCGCTACCCGGTGGCGCTGGGCGGGCTCTCGCCGGCCGAGCTGCACCTGCGGCAGGCGGTCTGGCACGCGGCGCAGGCCCGGGGGTTGCAGAACTGGTTCGAGCGCTCGGGCAGTGCGGAGCGGGTGGACTTCTCCTGGCCGCTGCGACCGGCGCGGTGCGGCTGCGGGCGGCGGTTGTCGCCGGAGCACAGCTGCGAGGTGGCGGCCTAGGCCCGCTGCGGCGGCCGCGTTCTCCGCGGCGGTTCCCGGTCGTTCCGGGTACGCAGCAGGCCCTGACCGGTCTCCCGATCAGGGCCTGCGTGCTGTCCGGTGGGCGATACTGGGATCGAACCAGTGACCCCTTCGGTGTGAACGAAGTGCTCTCCCGCTGAGCTAATCGCCCGGGCAACGAGATGAACAGTAGCACTGTTCGGGGGGTGTCGTACAACCGGCTTCCGGCGGTGCGCCGACGGCCGGACAGATCTCGCGGCCGGCGCGGAACATGACTGACCCTCAGTTCGTGCGGTGTTTCCGGGTATCCGTCGGACAATCCCCCGATTACTGACGGAGTATCCGACGATAGGGCAATCGGATTTCCCCCTGAATAGCCGTAAGGCCCAGTCGATAATCGACTGGGCCTTACGTCACACAATGCATTCCGGTGGGCGATACTGGGATCGAACCAGTGACCCCTTCGGTGTGAACGAAGTGCTCTCCCGCTGAGCTAATCGCCCGGGTGCAGGGAAAACATTACCGCATCCCGGGGGGTGCTCCGAACCACCCCGCCCCCGGGCGCCCGCCGGCCCGCCGGCCGGACTCAGGCCTTGTCGATCTTCCATGGCATGGTCAGCCCGTACTTCCACAGGTACCAGCCGCCGAGGGCGGCGATCACGGTCACGCCGATCACGGTGAGGATGATGTTGCGACGGCGCACCTTCGGGTCCAGGGCCTTCTGCGCGGCCTCGGACACCTTGCGGCGGGTCCAGCGCAGGGCCAGCTGGGCCCAGACGAACTCGGTCGCCCAGATGCCCATGCCCAGGAAGATGACCACCCAGCCCGGGCCGGGCAACGGCAGCATGATCACGCCGAGCACCACCACGGCGAGGCCGATCAGGAAGACGGCCACCTGCCAGCTCAGGTGCAGCGGGCGCGAGCGCCGGATGAAGTGCGGGGCCCGCGAGCCCAGCGGGCGGCCCTCCTCGGCGGCCGGCGCCCCCTCGGCGCCCCCGTCCTCCGGCCCGCCGCCCTGCTTCTCCGCACCGGTGTCGTCACTCACGACCCCATCCCCCGTTCTCGCGTTGTCGCGGACGTCGTCGCCCGCCGTGTCGCCGACCTTGTCGCTTCGTACAGCCATGCCAGGAAACTAGCCGAGATCCGGGCCGGTATTGGCCCGCCGTGCGCCGCGCGCCGATTCCGCAATGCGCCGGAAGGGGTACGACTCGCCCTCGAATCGGGACAGAGGGGTTTACATCGGTCGTGGAGGTGGGATGGTCCGTTCGCCGACGTGCGATTCCCCGAGCGCACACTGAGCGAAAGGCCATGGCGCTTATGAACACCACGGTCAGCTGCGAGCTGCACCTGCGCCTCATCGTGTCCAGCGAGTCCTCGCTGCCCGTCCCCGCGGGCCTGCGCTACGACACCGCCGACCCCTATGCCGTGCACGCCACCTTCCACACCGGTGCCGACGAGACCGTGGAGTGGGTGTTCGCCCGAGATCTCCTTGCGGAGGGGCTGCACCGACCGACCGGGACCGGCGACGTCCGGGTGTGGCCGTCGCGCAGCCACGGCCAAGGAGTGGTCTGCATCGCGCTGAGCTCTCCGGAAGGAGAAGCCCTGCTGGAGGCCCCGGCCCGGGCGCTTGAGTCGTTCCTCAAGCGGACGGACGCCGCGGTGCCCCCCGGCACCGAACACCGCCACTTCGACCTCGACCGGGAGCTGTCCCACATCCTCGCCGAAAGCTGACCCCGACCGGAGGCGGTCCGCCCCGCTGCCGGCGGGGCCGTACCCCCTGCCGTCACGCAGCCGTCCTACTCGGGGGCACGGCAGCAGACTCAGCCGCGCGCGACGCGGCCTCGGGGCCCGCCCCGGTCCGTCCCCACCGGGGCCGGACCGGGGTTCCGTGGACGCCCGGCACCGGAGCCGGTCACCCAGCAGGGTGACCGGCCTCGCTGCCGGGCGCTCTCGTCCGTGCACAACCGTTCACTCCTCGCACACTTCTCCGTACGAAGCGGCCGCCCTCGGCGAGCACGGCCCGGTAAGGTCATGGGTGACCGTAGACGCGGGGTGCCGTCGGCCCCCTCCGCGCGAGGAGCCTCCCGTGCTGATCACCCATGACACCGAGTGCGCCCTGGGCATCCTCGTCGAGCTGCTCAACACCGCTCCCGAGGTGTGCGGCACCGAGCTGCTGCCCGACGTGGCCGCGCTGGACGCCTTCGTGGTCCGCCGCGAGATCAGCGAGATCGACTCGCTGACCGAGGAGGACCTGCGCACGGTGCACGAGCTGCGCACCCGGCTGCGCGAGGTGTTCGGCACCGAGTCCACCGCGGAGGCCGCGGAGCTGGTCAACGCGCTGGTCGCGGCCGCGGGCACGACGCCCCGGCTGACCGACCACGACCACCACGGCTGGCACATCCACTACTTCGCCCCGCACTCCGCCCTCGCCGACCACCTGGCCGCCGAGCTGGGCATGGCGCTCGCCTTCATCCTGATGGCGGGCGAGCGCGAGCGGCTGCGCCGGTGCGAGGCGCCGGACTGCGCACGGGTCTTCGTGGACCTCTCGCGCAACCGCTCGCGCCGCTACTGCGACAGCCGCACCTGCGGCAACCGGCTGCACGTCGCCGCGTACCGGGCACGCCAGCGCTCGGCGGACGCCGTCCCGTCCGCCTGAGCTCCGGACGGCCGGGCCAGGCCGTCCGGACAGGGCTCCGGCGGTTCAGATGCCGCGCCGGCGCAGGATCTCCTCGACATCGGCGAACTCTCCGAGCTCGGCGTCCTGCTTCTTCCGCGCCTTCGGCCGGGCCGCGGCCTGCCCGGCCGGGCGCTCCGGGGTGGCCGCGACGGCCGGACGGGCGGCCGCGCCCGTCGCCTCCGCGGGCCCCGCGGCCCCGTCCACCGCCCGGCGGCGGTCCACCCGGCGGACGACGAGCAGCAGGGTCGTCGAGACGGCCAGCATCGCCAGGCCCGTCCAGACCGCGGGGTCGAACACCAGGCCGGTGGCCCAGTCACCGAACGCCTCCGCGATCGTGCGGGCCAGCGGGAAGAGACCGGACAGGTAGAGCCCGGCGGGCAGCAGGGCCACGGCGAACCAGCGGACGGCGGAGCGGTAGCGCCGCCGGTACGCCCGCAGGCCGGCCACGGCCAGCCCGCCGGCGGTGAGCGCGAAGCTGATCGCCGCGGTCAGCACGGCCCCTCCCGGTGACGCCGCGTCCCGGTCGTTGAGCTGATCATCGGACCTCCCGTCGGCCTGGCCCCGGGGCACCGCGCCCTGGCGCGGGGCTCACTAGTGGAACACTGGGGGCATGATCGAAGGTTCCCTCCCCCGGCTCGAACTCTGGTGCGAGCTCCAGTGCCCGGACTGCCGCACCGCCCTGGACGACGTCCGCGCACTGCGCGCCGAATTCGGCGACGCGCTGGCGATCGAGCTGCGCCACTTCCCGCTGGAGAAGCACAAGCACGCGTACGCGGCGGCGCAGGCCGCCGAGGAGGCGTTCGCCCAGGGCCTCGGCTGGCCGTACGTGGAGGCGCTGCTGGACCGGGTCGAGGAGCTCGACGCGCGCGGCGAGGAGGTGCTGCTGGAGGTCGCCCGCGAGGTCGGGGTGGACGCCGAGGAGGTCGACACCGCGCTGATCGACGGCCGGCACACGCTGATCGTGGACGCCGACCAGGCCGAGGGCCGGGCCATCGGGGTCAAGGGCACGCCGACCTATGTGATCGCCGGGCGCACACTCGACGGGAGCAAGGACCAGAGCGGCCTGCGGGCCGAGATCGCCGCCGTCCTCCGGGAGGCCGGGGCGAACTGACGGTCCGTCCGGTCGCTCAGAGCAGCGACTTGCCGTAGATCCGGTTGGTGATCCGGTAGCCGAGCGAGTCGTAGAGCCGGATCGCGACCTCGTTGCCGGTGAAGACGTTCAGGCCGAGGTCGCGGACCCCGGCGGCCAGGCACTCGCGCTCGGCGAGCAGCATCAGCGACCGGCCGTGTCCGTGGCCGCGGTGGGACTCGGCCACCTCCACCACCATCACCCAGGCGAGCGGGTGGCCGCCGGGCAGGTCCCGGACCCGCAGGGCGAGCCAGAGCGCGCCGAGCGGGTCCGGCCCGTCGCCGAAGAGCCGGCGCAGGGCGACGCCCGGGGTGTCCGCGCCCTGGGGCAGCAGGTGGAGGTGGTCGGCGTCCGACTTGGCGCGGGCCTGCTCCTCGCTGAGGCCGGAGGTCCGCAGATCGGCGAGGTAGCCCTCCTTGGCGACCGCCAGCCACGCGGGGAACTCCTCGGCGCCGATCCGGCGGGCGCCGACCCCGGGGGGCAGGTCGGGCGCGACGGTGAGGTGCTTGGCCATGTTCCGCATCCGCTCGCCGTAGCCGAGGGTGGCGGCGAGGCCGCGCGCGGCGGTCGCGGCCTCGGGGATGTCGGCGTCCACCCGGGTGCAGCCCCAGCCGCGCAGCACCTCCTCCGCGGCCAGTCCGGCGAAGGTGCCGCGGCCCCGGCCGCGCCCCTCGTGGACCTCCAACTCCGAGATCTCACCCCAGAGTTGGGGGCCACGTGGAACGCTGCTGGTGCGCAGCACACCGACCGGGCGGCCGTTGGCGCAGATCTGCCAGCGTCTGGTGCGGCCGCCGTTCGGGGTGGGCGTCTCGGGGCCTTCGGGGCGCAGTGTGGTGGTCATGTGAGGGTCCCTTCCCCGGCCCGCCGGTGTTCTATCCCGCGGGCCTCCCCCGCCCGTCACACCCTTGCCCCGGCCCGCCGGATCACGGGTCCAGGTCGTCGCCGCTGCGCTCGGCGAAGACGGCCATGGCCTTGGCGGTGACCGGGCCGGGGCCGGCGAGTTCGCGCTCGTCGACCCGGGTGACGGCCTGGACGTCGCGCAGCGTGGAGGTGAGGAAGATCTCCTCGGCCTCGTGCAGCACGTCCAGCGGCAGGTCGGTCTCCTCGGCGCCGCACCAGTCGATAACCAGCCGGCGGGTGATGCCGGCCAGGCAGCCGGAGGCGAGGGTGGGGGTGAGCAGGCGTCCGCCGAGGACGACGAAGACGTTGGAGCCGGTGCCCTCGCAGAGCCGTCCGGCGGTGTTGGCGAAGAGGGCCTCGGAGGCGCGGGCACGGTGGGCGGCGGCGAGGGCGACCACGTTCTCGGCGTACGAGGTGGTCTTCAGGCCGGCGACGGCGCTGTGCTCGTTGCGCCGCCAGGGGACGACGGCGACGGCGGTGGTGTCGGGACGGCGGGCGGCGGTGCCGAGGGAGACCACCAGGGTGGGGGCGTCGTCGCCGCGCTCGGAGCCGAGCGGGGCGGTACCGCCGGTGTACGTGACACGCAGCCGGCCGAGCGGCATCGGGTTGGCGGCGAGGACCTGCGCGCAGCCCTCGCGGACCCGGTCGTGGTCGGGGTCGGGCAGGCCGAGGCCGCGGGCGGAGCGGGTGAGCCGGTCGAGGTGGCGGGTGAGGGCGAACGCCCGTCCGTCGACGGCCTTCATGGTCTCGAAGACGCCGTCGCCGGTGGTCAGCCCGTGGTCGAGGACGGACAGGGCGGGGTCGGCGGAGTCGACGAGGGTGCCGTTGACCCAGCTCTTGGTGGGGTTCTGCATCGAGGGCTGCTCCTTGTGGGGTGCCGCGGCGCCGGGGCGTGCTGCGGCCCGGCGGTCACCGCGGCTCAGCTGGTGCCGGTGCCCGACGCTATCGCGACCAGCCGGGCGGCCTTGAGTTCGGTTTCCGCCCATTCGCGTTCGGGGTCGGAGTCCCAGGTGATGCCGGCGCCGGTGCCGAAGCGCAGCAGGGGCGCCCCGGGGTCGGTCCGGTCGATCCAGAACGTCCGGATGCCGACGGCGAGTTCGCCGGTGCCGCGGTCGGCGTCGACCCAGCCGACCGCACCGCAGTAGGGGCCGCGGGGGGCGGTCTCCAGGGCGTCGATGATGCGCAGGGCGCTGGACTTGGGGGCGCCGGTGACGGAGCCGGGCGGGAAGGTGGCGTCGAAGAGGGCGGGCCAGCCGGCGTCGGGGCGCAGGGTGCCCTGGACGGTGGAGACCAGGTGGACCAGGCCGGGGTGCTTCTCGACGGCGCAGAGGTCGGGAACGGTGACGGTGCCGGTGGCGCAGACGCGTCCGAGGTCGTTGCGGACCAGGTCGACGATCATCACGTTCTCGGCGTGGTCCTTGTCGAGCAGGTCGTCCTCGGTGCGGCCGGTGCCCTTGATCGGGCCGGAGAGGACGGTGCGGCCGTCGCGGCGCAGGTAGAGCTCGGGTGAGGCGGTGGCGATCTCGACCCCGTGGTCGGGCAGGCGGATCGTTCCGGCGTAGGGGGCGGGGTTGCCGTGGGCGAGCAGGCCGGTGAGGGCGTCGATGTCGGTGCGGTCCGGATCGGGCAGCGACGCGGTGAGGACGCGGCAGAGGTTGGCCTGGTAGACCTCGCCGGCCGCGATGTGCTCGCGGATGCGGCGCACGCCCGCGGTGTAGGCGGCGCGGTCGAGGGAGCTGTGCCAGCCGTCCGGGCGCGGCCCCCGCCAGCCGGCGGTGGCGGGCGGGGCGGGGTCGGGGCGCACGTGGTCGAAGCGGGCGCAGGTCAGCCGGCCCTCGAAGTCGTACGCGACGGCCCAGTGGCCGGTGGAGTCGAGGGCGGCCGGGTCCGAGGTGACGTCGCGCAGTCCGGTGGCGAGGAGGCCGCCGAAGCGGGCGAGCGGGGTGCGGGGGGTGGTGGGGCCGGACACGGTTCTCCTGCGCGGGCTTGCTCGGTGGTGCTCGGGTGCGGTGCCTGAAGTGTAGGTCGGGGGGCGTGGGGCGCCCGGGGGTCTCGCGCGGGCGTGCGCCGGGTGACCTGCGGGTGTCACTCAGGGTGCCGCGGCGCCGCGTGTGCGCCGGTCCGTCGGGGGCGTCGGAGGGCCTCCCGGGAGCGCCCCCGCGGCACGCTGCGGGAACGGATTTTTAGCTGGCCCGGGAATCCGCTAGAGTTCAACACGTCGCCAGGGAGCGCAGCCGAGAAAAACGGTGAAGATCCCGGGAGACAGGCGGACGTGGCTCAGTTGGTAGAGCATCACCTTGCCAAGGTGAGGGTCGCGAGTTCGAATCTCGTCGTCCGCTCGATGAAGGACAGTGTAAGATCGTTCTTCGAGTGTTGCCTGGTGGAGTGGCCGAGAGGCGAGGCAACGGCCTGCAAAGCCGTCTACACGGGTTCAAATCCCGTCTCCACCTCCAAGAGGTGCCCCCGGTTCGCCGGGAGCCCTCCCCGCGCGATTAGCTCAGCGGGAGAGCACTACCTTGACACGGTAGGGGTCACTGGTTCAATCCCAGTATCGCGCACGTCGGGCCCTCCGGGGTCCGCTGCAAGAACGCCACACCAGGCGCGATTAGCTCAGCGGGAGAGCACTACCTTGACACGGTAGGGGTCACTGGTTCAATCCCAGTATCGCGCACGTCGGGCCCTCCGGGGTCCGCTGCAAGAACGCCACACCAGGCGCGATTAGCTCAGCGGGAGAGCACTACCTTGACACGGTAGGGGTCACTGGTTCAATCCCAGTATCGCGCACAGGAGCAGAGGCCGTGATCCTTGAGAATCACGGCCTCTCTGGCGTTTCCGCAGGTCACAGGCGCTTTCAGGTCCGGGCGCATCCAGCGGCTCCGGCGGGTGCGGGAACGCGGAAGAGCCGCGTACGGACGCCCTCACCGACATCCGTACGCGGCGTCTCCGCCCACCGGGGTGCTCTGCGCACCGCTCTCGCCCGTCCGCGAGTCATCGCGGGCGCGGCCTTCCCCGGCCGGCACCGGCTCCCCGTCCCCAGGGGATCAGTGCCCGTCCCATGGCGTGCCTGACACCGGCGTGCCTGACACGCTCTATCGACCGATCAGCGCGGCGACGGCCTGGGCCTGGTTCGCCATCTGCTCCCAGCCGCCGAAGAGTGCCACCAGCAGGATCGCGCAGGGCAGGGCCATGGCGAGGGCCACGGCCGGGTGCCTGGTCCGCTCCGCCTGACCGTACGGGCCGGGCGTGCTCTGGACGAAGGCCGGCCGGCGGCGCCGGGGGGCTCCCGTGAGCTGCTGTGCCATGCCCGTACTCCTGAGTCCTGGGTGGTGCCTTCGGCGCCTGTTGGTCGGTCGACGTTGCCGCGGTGGACGGATTACCTCGGGGGACGAGCGCCCCGCCCACCGCTGAGGACAACGCTATGGCGCGGGGCCGGGAAGGACGTCATGCCCTCGTACTGTTCTGCGGGCATCCCCGAGGATGACCCCCGGACCCGGGGAGTACTACCGCAGGGGGAGACGATCTCGACCGCATCCCCGAGGCAACCCTGAGAGCGGACCCCGAGAAACCCTTTCCCGGCCCGCCGACCTGGCCTTCCGAGCAGCGTTCGCACACGATCGGTGCAAGATCGGACTATCGCACGGAGGCCACGGGTGTTGCGTATCAGCACACCGCAGCGGCCAGTCCGTAAGCTGTGCCCGACAGGAACTGACGGCGCCCCAACCGACGGGGCCTCACCCACGGGCTGACGGGAACGAAGATGGCGATGATGCGGCTGAGGCGTGAGGACCCCCGCATCGTCGGTCCGTACCGCCTGCACCGGCGGCTGGGAGCCGGCGGCATGGGCGTGGTCTTCCTCGGCTCCGACCGGCGGGGGCAGCGGGTGGCGCTCAAGCTCATCCGCGCCGAGCTCGCCGAGGACATCGAGTTCCGGACCCGCTTCGCCCGCGAGATCGCCGCCGCCTCCCGGATCCGCGGCGGCTGCACCGCGCGCGTGGTCGGCTCCGACATCGAGGCCGACCGGCCCTGGCTCGCCACCGCGTACGTGCCCGGCCCCTCGCTGTACAAGCGGGTCGGCGACGAGGGCCCGCTCGGCTGGCCGGAGGCCGCCCGGATCGGGGCCGCGCTGGCCGACGGACTGGTCAAGGTGCACGAGGCCGGGGTCGTCCACCGGGACCTCAAGCCCTCCAACATCCTGCTGTCGCCCCGCGGCCCGCGGATCATCGACTTCGGTATCGCCTGGTCGCGCGGCGCCAGCACGCTCACCCACGTCGGCACGGCGGTCGGCTCCCCCGGCTTCCTGGCGCCCGAGCAGGTGCGCGGCGCGGCCGTCACCCCGGCCACCGACGTGTTCGCCTTCGGCGCGACCCTGGCGTACGCGCTCACCGGGGACACCCCGTTCGGCTCGGGGGCGTCCTCCGAGGTGATGCTGTACCGGGTCGTCCACGAGGAGCCCGACCTGTCGGCGATCCCGCCGCAGCTCGCGCCGCTGATCCGGGCCTGCCTGGCCAAGGAGCCGGGCGAGCGGCCCAGCGCGGCCGCCCTGCACGAGCGGCTGAGCGAGCTGGCGGCGCGCGGCGCGGCCGCGGCGGCCACCGGCGCGGTCC
>NZ_JBSGFD010000032.1:0-60170 GCF_053603215.1 Kitasatospora sp. NPDC004240
CAGCACGGTCACGCCATCGGCGCGCAGCCGCGCGGACGCCTCCACCACCAGCCGGGACTTCCCGATCCCCGCCTCGCCCTCCACGATCACCACCGACGGAGGCGCCGCGAGTAGGCCCACCGCCTGCCGGAGCTCGGCGTCGCGCCCCACGAACACGGAACCCGCGCCACTCCCGTCCTGCGGCACCCGACCGACCCGCATCCGTGGCACCTCCCGTGGAGGACGGCACCGCCCGAAGCGGCGCCGACGGCTCCACCGTAGACCTCCACGACACGAACCGCCCGTGCGCATCGGGCACCGCCGGACCGCACCTGCCGGTCTCCCGGGCGCTCGGAAGACCTGGAAGACCTCCCGCGATCCCGACTACGCCACGAAGAAGGCGCGTGTCGAGCACCTCTACGCGATCGCCGACGGCGAGGTCGTGCCCGAGGAGGGCGGGCCCGAAGTCGTCTTCTGCCTGGACGAGTTCGGGCCCCCAACCTCCAGCCGCATCCGGGCCGGCAGTGGGCCGAGCGTGGCGGCCGGCACAAGGACCCCGAGCGCGGGCCCCGCCCGCGCAGGCGGGCGACCTACACCCGCCCACACGGGTCCGGCACCTGTTCGCCGCCCGCGACCTCGCCAAGGACCAGCTCTACGGCCACATCAAGAAGGCCAAGAACCGCTCCAGGTTCCTGGAGTTCTGCCGCCACCTGCGCTCGCTGCACCCTGCGGACGTGCGCGGCGCAATCGTCTGCGACAACCATGAGGATCATGGGGTGCCGCAGGAAGCCTGAGCCTGACCCGTGCGACAACCGGCCACAGCTGGCCCGTAGCACCTGGTTTCGCCAGGTGCTACCTACGATGTGCCGCCGCGGCTCAGGATGTCGTTTCGTCGGGGGTGTTGTCGGGGAGGGGCTCGCCGGCCCTCAGGTGCGCCCGGAGCCATTGTTCGGTGCTGCTGACGTGCAGCAGCGCGGCGGCCTGGCTGAGGGAGGCGTCGCGGGCGGACAGGGCGTTGAAGATCGCCTCGTGCTCGGCGAGGGTCCGGCCCGCGGCCTGGGCGTCGGCCAGACCGCGCCAGATGCGGGCACGCAGGGTGCGGCCGGAGATGCCTTCCAGGAGGGTGAGGAGGGTTTCATTGCCCGTGGCCGACACGACGGCCCGGTGGAAGGCGGCGTCGTGGGCGTTGAGCCGTTCGACGTCGTCGCGGGCATCGCGCATGGCGTCCAGGTGCCGCTTCACCTCGGCCAGCTGCTCGTCCGAGATCCGGGTGGCCGCCAGCGCCGTGGCGAGCGGTTCGAGGAGCCGCCGTACCTCGATCAGGTCCTTCAGCGCCGCCGAGTCGCTCTGCAGCAGCTCCACCGCACCGCCGAGCCCCTCCAGGAGCACGCTCGGCTGCAGGCTGGTCACGTACGTGCCGTCGCCCCGCCGGACCTCCAGCACGCGCGCGACGGCGAGTGCCTTGACGGCTTCCCGTGCGAGGTTGCGGGACAGACCCAGCTGGGCGGCCAGGGCCTGCTCCGGGGGGAGTTTCGACCCGGGAGGCAGGGCGCCGGTTCTGATCAGCTCACGGATCTGTTCTATGGCCTTGTCCGTCAGAGACACCGCGTACCCCTCCCTCGACCGTGCTCCACGGGCACGTCGGACCTGATGAGACCCCGGGCCTGGAGATCGTTCCAGAGGGCTTCGGGGATGTTCTTACCGTGGAGTTCCACGTTTCGTTCGACCTGTTCCGGGTTCCGCATACCGAGGGTGACATTGATGATACTGGCATGGGTGAGCGGGAAGGCGATCGCTGCGGCGGGCAGCGTGGTGCCGTGCGCCTCGCAGACCTCCGCGATCGCGCGGGCCCGGGCGACGAGGTCCTGCGGGGCGTCCTGGTAGTCGTACCTCATGCCCTCGGCGGGCCGGTCCCGGGAGAGCAGCCCCGAGTTGAACACGCCCACCGCCACGACGCTCTTGCCGAGCTCCCGGGCGGCGGGCAGGACGTCGTCGAGGGCGGACTGGTCGAGCAGGCTGTAGCGTCCGGCGAGCATCACGACGTCGGCGGCGGTCTCGCGCAGGAAGCGGGCGAGCATGGCCGACTGGTTCATGCCCGCCCCGATCGCGCCGATCACGCCCTGGTCGCGCAGTTCCGCGAGCGCGGGCATGGCCTCCTCGGCCGCCTGCCGCCAGTGGTCGTCCGGGTCGTGCAGGTACACGACGTCCAGGCGGTCCAGGCCGGTTCGCTCCAGCGTGTCCTCGATGGAGCGCAGCACTCCCTCGCGGCTGAAGTCCCACTGCCGGCGCAGGTCGTCCGGCACGGCGAAGCCCTCGGTGTCGGTGCCGTGCGGCTCCTCGTTGGGCACGAGCAGCCGGCCCACCTTGGAGGAGACGACGTACTCGTCGCGGGGCCGGTCCCGCAGGGCGGCGCCGAGGCGGCGCTCGGAGAGGCCGAGGCCGTAGTGCGGCGCGGTGTCGAAGTACCGGATGCCGGCGTCCCACGCCGCGTCGACGGCGGCCGTCGCGGTGCCGGCCGGGGTGGAGCGGTAGAGGTTGCCGATGACGGAGGCACCGAAGCCGAGCTCGGTGAGTGGGACGGATGTGTTCTGGATCTTCCGCTGCTGCAAGTCGTGCTCCTGGGGTACGGGTGAGGGGGCGCCGGTCAGCGGCTGACGTGGGCCGATCCGCCCGCGATGAGTGCCTCGACCTCGGCGAGCGTGGCCATGGAGACGTCTCCGGGTGTGGTCATGGTGAGTGCGCCGTGGGCGGTGCCGTAGGCCAGGGCGCGTTCCAGGTCTGTGCCGCCGAGCAGTCCGTGGATCAGGCCGGCGGCGAAGCCGTCGCCGGAGCCGATGCGATCGAGGACGTGCAGTCCGGGCATGCGGCGCCCGGCGACGAACCCGGTCTCCGCCGACCAGGCGGCCGAGGACCAGTCGTTGACCCCGGCCGAGGGCACGTCGCGCAGGGTCGTCGCCAGCACTTTCGCCCCGGGAAGGAGGCCGGCGACCTCGGCGAGGGCGTCGGCGACCTCGTCGGCCCTGATGCGGGTCTGCCCCGGGTGTGCTCCGGCCAGGCCCAGGGCGCCGACCACGACATCGGCGTGCCGGGCGAGTCGCAGGTCGACCTCGCGGGCCCGGTCGGCGCCGCCCCGGCCGGCCCAGAGGCTGGCGCGGTAGTTGGGGTCGTAGGAGATGGTGACTCCGTGCCGGCGGGCCGCGGCCATGGCCTCGTCGGCGACGTCGACGGTGGTGTCCGACAGGCCGGCGAAGATGCCGCCGGTGTGGAACCAGCGCACGCCGGTCGAGAAGACCGCGTCCCAGTCGACGTCGCCCTTCCGCAGGTGCGAGACGGCCGTGTGCGCGCGGTCGCTGACTCCGAGCGCGCCGCGGATTCCGTAGCCGCGCTCGACGAAGTTCAGGCCGTTGCGTGCCGCGCGGCCCACGCCGTCGTCGGGTATCCACCGGATCATCGAGGTGTCGACACCGCCCTGGAGGATCAGGTCCTCGACGAGGCGGCCCACCGCGTTGTCCACGAGCGCGGTGACCACGGCCGTGCGCAGGCCGAAGCAGCGGCGCAGACTGCGTATGACATTGTACTCGCCGCCGCCCTCCCAGACCTGGAACGAGCGGGCGGTGCGGATCCGTCCCTCGCCCGGGTCGAAGCGCAGCATCACCTCGCCGAGGGCGATGACCTCGGGGCCGTTCATCTCGTACTCCTCTCCACGGCTTCGGCGGTCAGCCGCCGGATCTCGTCGTAGTCCCCGTGCTCCAGGTGGGCGGCGGTGGCCATCCAGCTGCCGCCGACGGCGCGGACCGCCGGGTGCGCGAGGTAGTCGGACAGCCGGGCGAGCCCGATGCCGCCGGTCGGCATGAAGCGTGCCCGGGGGAAGGGGGCCGCCAGGGCCCGGAGCATCCCGGTGCCGCCGAGCGGTTCGGCGGGGAACAGTTTGACCGTGTCGAGGCCCGCCTTCAGCGCGCTCATCAGCTCGGTCGCGGTCGCGATGCCCGGCACCACGGGCACCCCCAGCTCGCGGCACCTGGCGACGACCTCCTCGTCGAAGCCGGGCGAGACCACGAAGCGGGCCCCGGCCTCCACCGCGCGCTCGGCCTGCTCGGGGGTGACCACCGTGCCGGCGCCGACGGCGAGGCCACCGTGGGCGGCCATCGTCCTGAGCACGCTCTCGGCGCCCGGGGTGCGGAGGGTGACTTCGGCGCACCGGGCGCCGCCCGCCGCGAGCGCGTCGGCCAGCGGGCCGGCGGTCGCGGCGGACGGCACGGTCAGCACCGGCACGACGCGGGCCCCGGCCAGTACGGAATCCAACCCGGCGCTGCTCATCGGCCGAGCCATCCGCCGTCGACGGGCAGAACGGTGCCGTGGATGTAGGCGGCGGCGTCCGAGGCCAGGAACACGGTGGCCCCCGCGAGGTCGTCGGCGCCGCCCCAGCGGCCGGCGGGGATGCGGTCCAGGATGGCCTTGCTGCGCGCCGGGTCGTCCTGGAGTGCCCGGGTGTTGTCGGTGGCGATGTAACCGGGCGCGATGGCGTTGACGTTGACGCCGTGCGAAGCCCACTCGTTGGCCAGCGCTTTGGTCAGGCCGGCGATGCCGTGCTTGGCGGCGGTGTAGCCGGGGACGGTGATGCCGCCCTGGAAGCTGAGCAGCGACGCCGTGAAGATGATCTTCCCTTGGCCGCGTGCCGCCATCGTCGCGCCCACTGCCCGGGTCAGCGCGAACTGCGCGCTCAGGTTGACCTGGAGTACCAGGTCCCAGTCGGCGTCGGTGTGTTCGGCGGCGGGGGCGCGGCGGATCGTTCCCGCGTTGTTGACCAGGATGTCCACCGGTCGTTCGCGACCGGCGAGGGTCGTGCCCAGGGCGCGGACGGCTTCGGGGTCGGCGAAGTCGGTGCGGATCGCCTCGAAGGTACGGCCCGCGGCGATGACGTCCTTCTCCACCTCGCTGCCGGACTCCTCCAGCGAGGCGCTGACGCCGATGACGTCCGCGCCCGCTTCGGCGAGCGCACGGGCCATGGCCCGGCCGATGCCGCGCCGGGCTCCGGTGACGACGGCGAGCTTCCCGGTGAGGTCGAAGGAGATCATACGGCGGCCCCCTGGGCGTCGTCGGTGCCGTCCACGGTGCAGTCCACCAGGATCTTCATCACGTCGCCGCCGCCCTCCAGGGCCTCGAACGCGGCGGGTGCCCGGGTGAGCGGTACGACCTTGCTGATCAGCCGCTCGGCCGGGATCGTGCCCTCGGCGACCAGGGCGACCGCCGTCTCGAAGTCGGAGCGGTCGTACAACCGGGCTCCCACCAGGGTGAGTTCGCGCCAGAAGAAGCGGTGCAGGTTCACCTCGCGGGGCCGGGGGTGGATGGCCACGAGGCACAGTCGTCCGCGCGCGCCCAGCACGTCGACCGCCGTGTCGACGCCGCCTGCCGCTCCGGACACCTCGAAGGCGACGCCCGCGCCCGCGTCCCCGGTCCACTGCCGGACCAGCTCCGGCACGTCGTCGTCGGCGGGGCTCCAGGCGGTCAGGCCCAACTCCTCGGCGAGCAGGCGGCGGTGGGTGCTCAGCTCGACGACCCGGACGTCGGCGCCAGCGGCCCGCGCGACCAGGGCGATGAGGATGCCGACGGGTCCGCCGCCGACCACGACGGCCTTCTCGCCGGCCCGGACGCCGGCCCGTGCGACGTCGTGCACGGCCACCGCGGTCGGTTCGACGAGTGCGGCCCGGTCCAGGGGGAGGGAGTCCGGCAGCCGGATCAGGGTGGAGGCGGGCACGGTCCAGCGCTGCTGCAGCGCCCCCGGGGAGTCGATGCCGATGAAGTCGAGGTGCTGGCAGATGTGCTGGTGGCCGGCCCGGCAGGCCGGGCAGGTGTCGTCCCAGCGCAGCGGCATCACGGTGACCGCGTCACCCGGTCGCCAGCCCTCCACGTCCGGGCCGACGCGTACGACGCGGCCGGACATCTCGTGTCCGAGGACGGCGGGCGCGGGAACGCGGGCGTCCATGTCGCCGTGGAAGATGTGCAGGTCGGTGCCGCAGATGCCGACGTAGGCGGGGGCCAGCAGCACCTCGCCGGGACCGGGCTCGGGGGTTTCGGCGGGTGCCGTGTCGAGGGTTCGTGCGGACAGGTAGCGGACGGCGAGTGTCATCGTGGTCTCAGGGTCCCTTCAGCGCGGACGCCGATGGTGAGCAGCAGGTTGGCGTAGGTGCGGGTGTCGGCGGTGACGACGGCGAGGGCCAGGTCGGGCGAGCGGGCGGCCTCGTAGAAGGCGACGCGGTCGAGTTCCTCGACCGGTCTGGGCGCCAGCACGGAGCGGTACCCGGCGATGGCCGGCGGCTCCGGGTCGCCCGCGGGCGGCACCATCACGTGGGCCGACTCGACGGGCAGCGCGCGCAGCAGGACGTCCAGCACGGTGGTGACGTCGAGCAGGCCCGGAGCCAGGTTGAGGTGGACGGTTCTGGCGCGCTCGCCGGTGGCGGTGCTGGAGGGGTAGTGGCCGTCGGCGAGCAGGACGCGGGCGCCGTGGCCGGCGCCGGCGAGGGATTCGAGGATCCCGGGGTGCAGCAGGTCGCTCAGGAGCACGGGCGTGAGCCCTCCTTCTTCTCGGACAGCCGGTAGAAGGAGGTCGCCGTACCGGAGAGCACCGCCTGCTTCTCGCCCTCGGAGCAGTCGTCGAGCAGCTCCTCGACGGTGTCGGCCCAGCGGTTCCAGCCGCCGGCGAGGACGCAGACCGGCCAGTCGGAGCCGAACATCAGCCGGCCGGGACCGAAGGCGTCCACCAGGACGTCCCACACCGGCCGGATGTCGTCGATCGTCCATGTCCGGAGGTCCGCCTCCGTGATCAGCCCGGAGACCTTGCACCGCACGTGGGGGGCTCCGGCCAGCACCCGCACCCTCCGCTCCCAGTCGGACAGCGCCCGGTGGCCGACGGGCGGCTTGCCGGCGTGGTCCAGGACCAGGGGCAGGTCCGGCAGGCGCTGGGCGAGTCGGATCGCCTGGGGGAACTGGTCGCTGCGGATGAGGACGTCGTAGCCGAGACCTCGGTCCCGAACGGCTCGCAACCCCCGCTCGACGGTGGGCTGTTGCAGCCAGTCGGGGTCGGACTCGCCCTGCACGATGTGCCGCAGGGCCCGCAGGTAGCCGCCTCCGGGCCCGGAGCGCAGGGCGTCGAGTACGTCGCCGATCGCGGGCGAGGTGAGGTCCGCCCAGCCGACGACGGCGCCGATCAACGGGTCCTGCTCGGCGAGGGCCAGCAGCTCCTGCGTCTCGGGGACGGAGGTCACGCACTGGACGAGCACGGTGCTCGCCAGGCGCCGTCCCGCGATCGTCCGGGCCGCGGACCGTCTCAGGTCCTCGATCCCGTACGCGCGGCGGATCGGCTCGTGACCGACCTCGTCGAGCCAGGGCTGCGGCCGGCGGTCCAGGTCCCACACGTGGTGGTGGGAGTCGACCAGGGGCGGGGTCTCAGACACGGGAGGACCAGACCGGGCCGTCGGGGTAGGTGTACTCCTTGAGGGACTCGGGGTGCATCTGTGCGCTCAGCCCGGGAAGCGTGGGTGCGAGGTAGTGGCCGTCGGCGATGCGGACCGGGTCGACGAAGTGCTCGTGCAGGTGGTCGACGTACTCGATGACCCGGTCCTCGACCGTGCCGGAGACGGCGACGTAGTCGAACATCGACAGGTGCTGCACCATCTCGCACAGGCCGACGCCGCCGGCGTGCGGGCAGACCGGTACTCCGAACTTGGCGGCGAGCAGCAGGATCGCGATGTTCTCGTTGACCCCGCCGACCCGTGCGGAGTCGATCTGCACGATGTCCACCGCGCCGGCCTGGAGGAGCTGCTTGAAGACGACCCGGTTGGCGATGTGCTCGCCGGTGGCGACCTTGATGGGACCGACGGCCCTGCGGACGGCGGCGTGCCCGAGGACGTCGTCGGGGGAGGTGGGCTCCTCGATCCAGTACGGCCGGTAGGGGGCCAGGGCGCTCATCCAGTCGATCGCGGCCTGGACGTCCCATCGCTGGTTGGCGTCCACCGCGATGCGGATGCCGTCGCCGACCGTCTCACGGGCGGTGCGCATGCGCCGTACGTCGTCCTCCAGGGAGGCGCCGACCTTGAGCTTGATCTGGGTGAACCCGTCGGCCACGGCCTCGCGGGCCAGGCGGGCCAGCTTCTCGTCGGAGTATCCGAGCCAGCCCGGAGTGGTGGTGTAGGCGGGATAGCCCTGGTCGAGAAGCCGGCCGATGCGCTGTTCGCGACCGGGTTCGGCGCGTCGCAGGATCTCCAGGGCCTCCTCGGGGGTGAGCGCGTCGCTGAGCCAGCGGAAGTCGATCTGCGCGACCAGCTCCTCCGGCGACATCTCGCCCAGGAACTGCCAGACGGGCTTGTCGACGCGCTTGGCGGCGAGGTCCCAGGCGGCGTTGACGACCGCGCCGACGGCCATGTGGATGGCGCCCTTCTCCGGTCCCAGCCAGCGCAGCTGGGGGTCGTGGACGAGGGAGCGGGAGAAGGATCCGAGGTCGGAGCAGACCTCGTCGACGGACAGGCCGACCACATGGGGTGCGAGGGCCGCGATGGCGGCGGCCTGCACGTCGTTGCCGCGGCCGGTGGTGAAGGCCAGGGCGTGGCCCTCCAGGTCGTCGTCGGCATCGGTGCGCAGGACGACGTACGCGGCCGAGTAGTCCGGCTCGGGGTTCATCGCGTCCGAGCCGTCGAGGTGCTCGGAGGTCGGGAAGCGTACGTCCAGGACGTCGAGGGCGGTGATGCGGGCGGATACCGGGGAGGTGGGCAGGGCGGATGACATGGCGGCAACTCCTGTGGGAGCAGGGGGAACACGGCCCTCTGCGACGGGATGGGGGGAACGGCGGCAGGAGGGGGGACGGGGGCGGCCCGGGGGGCCGCCCGGCTCACTCCTGGACCTTGCCGCCCGTGATGCGGGAGATGGTCAGCGCCACCAGGATGATCAGGCCGTTCAGGGCTCCGATCCACTGGGCGGGGACGCCCGCGAGGGTGAGGACGTTCTGGATCATGAAGAGGAGCAGGATGCCGCTGAAGGCCCCGAACATGGTGCCCTTGCCGCCGTTGAGGCTGATCCCGCCGATGACGGCGGCGGCGAAGACGGTGAAGATGTAACCGTTGCCCTGTGCGGAGGCGACCGAGGCCAGGCGCCCGGAGAGCAGCAGTCCGGCGAGGGCGGCGAGCACGCTGCCGCTGACGATGACGATCCACAACACCCGGTCGGTGCGGATGCCGGCCGCCTTCGCCGCGTCGACGTTGCCGCCGATCGCGTACAGGGAGCGGCCGAAGCCGGTCCAGCCGAGGACGACGATGGCCACGGCGAACAGCGCCAGGCAGATCCAGATGGACGCCGGCATCCCGAACCACTCGGTGGTGCCCAGGTAGAGCATGGAGGGCGGGAGCTGGAAGAAGGTCTGGCCGCCGGAGATGCCGGTGAGGATGCCGCGCAGGACGATCAGCATGCCGAGGGTGACGATGAACCCGTTGAGCCCGAAGCGGATGATCAGCAGGGCGTTGATCACGCCGACGAGCGCGCCCACGGCGAGGGTCACCGGGATGGCCCAGGCACCGGGGAGCAGCCCGAGCCCGTGTCCGGCACCGGCCGGCACCACCAGCAGGGCGGCGACGCCGGGGGCGAGTCCCATGGTGGACTCCAGGGAGAGGTCCATCTTCTTGACGATCAGGATCATCGTCTGGGCGAGGACCAGCAGAGCGATCTCGGACATGGTCTGCAGGACGTTGACGAGGTTGTCGGCCTGCAGGAACACGGGGTTGACGATCTGGCCGACGATCGCGATGACCACGATCGCGGGGACGAGGGCCAGGTCGCGGAGCCGGGCCAGCGGTACCCGGCCGCCGAACAGCGCGGTCCGCTTCGCCTGCGGCTCCGTGGCCTTGGGGGCGGTGGTGTCCACGAAAACGGTGTCAGGCATTGAGGTCCACTCCTTCCATCGCGGCCACGAGGTCGTGATCGTGCCAGCCGCGGGCGATCTCTGAGGTCACACGGCCCTGGAACATCACGAGGACCCGGTCGCACATGCGCAGGTCGTCGAGTTCGTCGGAGGCGATGAGCACTCCGGTGCCGGTCTGCGCGGTCTCCTCGACCTTGCCGAGGAGGAATTCCTTGGACCGCACGTCCACGCCCGCGGTCGGGTTGATCAGGACCAGCAGCCGGGGGTCGTCGGCGAGGGCGCGCGCCATGACGACCTTCTGCTGGTTACCGCCGGACAGGGCGGAGACGGGCAGGTCGGCCCCGGGGGTCTTGATGGCCAGTTTCTCGATCATGCTCTCGGCGAGCCGGTCCCGGCGGGCGTGGCTCAGGAAGCCGTTGCTGCCGATCCGGCCCGGTACGGACAGGGTGGCGTTGTCCGCGATCGACATGTCGGGCACGAAGCCCTGGTGGTGCCGGTCCTGTGGGACGAATCCGGCACCCGCGGCCAGCGCGGCCGGTACGCTGCCCGGCCGGGGCCGGCTGCCGGCGATCTCCACCTCTCCGCTGTCGGCGGCCCGCAGCCCCACGACGGTCTCGGCGACCTCGGTGCGGCCGCTGCCCGCGGCCCCCGCGAGCCCGACGATCTCCCCGGCGGCGACCTGGAAGGTGACGTCGTCGTAGGCCTCGCCGCACATGCCGCGGACGCTCAGGGCGGCCGTGACGCCGGGGTCGGCGGTACTCACCCGTTCCTCCCGCCGGGCGGCGGCGGCCTCGCCGGTCATCGCGGCGACCAGCTCGCTGCGGGGGAACTCCGTGACCGGCGCGGTCACGATGTGCCGGGCATCCCGGAACACCGTCACCATGTCGCAGATCTCGTAGACCTCCTGGAGGTGGTGACTGATGAACAGGAAGGTCACGCCCTGGTGCTGCAGGTCGCGGATCCTGTCGAAGAGCCGGTTGATGGCCGCCCCGTCGAGCTGGGCGGTCGGCTCGTCCAGGATGATGAATCGGGCCCCGAAGGACAGCGCCCGGGCGATCTCCACGAACTGCCGCTGCTCCACGCTGAGATCGCCGGCCGGGGTCTGCGGATCGACGTCCACCGACCAGGTCGACAGCAGATCCTCCGCGCGGCGGCGCACACCGCCCCAGCTGATCAGGCGGCCGCGGCCGGGGGCGTGCCGGTTCAGGAAGAGGTTCTCGGCGACGGTCAGTGTGGGGATGATCGTCGACTTCTGGTAGACGCAGGCCACGCGCTGGCGCCAGGCGTCCCGGTCCGCCAGCCGCGGCGCCGGGCCGCCGCCGAAGGTGACCGTTCCCTCGTCGGGGCCCTGAAGGCCGGTGAGGACGGACACCAGGGTGGACTTTCCGGCCCCGTTGCGGCCCACCAGCGCGTGGGTCTCGCCGGGCCTGATGGTGATCCGGGCGCCGTTGAGGGCCACCGTCGGACCGAATCGTTTGACTATGCCCGTCGCCTCGACGACGGGCGGGTCCGCGAGGATCCGCCCGTCGGCTGCCGGGGCGGGCGCGGGGCCGACTACTCGCTCCCCGTCGCTCATCTCAACCGCCTTCTGCTCGAATGCCATTGGGTTACCGACCGGGGAGGTCAGCCGACGTTGTTGCCCCACAGCGACTTGTCGTCGCTCTTCACGCTGGCCACGCCGCCGTAGGTGGCGCCGTCGGCGGTGACGAGCGGGGCCGAGAGCTGGTCCTCCAGCAGCCCCTCGCGGACCTGGATGATCGTGCTGTCGTGGTCGGTCTTGCCGGGCTGGAACGTCTTCCCGTCGATCGCGGCCTTCAGGTAGTACAGGGAGTACTTGGCGTAGAGGTCGGCCGGCTGGGAGACGGTGGCGTCGATCTTCCCGGCGGCGATGTTCTTGAGCTCCTCGGGGATGCCGTCGTTGGAGACGACGAAGACGTGCTTCTCGTCCTTCGGGTCCACCAGCAGCCCCGCCTGCTTCAGGACCTGGAGCGTGCCGGCGAGGGCGAAGCTGGACTGCATGTAGACGCCCCGGATGTCCGGGTTGGCGACGAGGTCCGTCTGGAGCTTCTGCGCGGCGACGGCACCGTCCCAGTTGGTGGCCTCGCCGAACACCTTGATGCCGGGGAAGTTCTTCTTCATGCAGTCGTTGAACGCCTCGGTGCGGTCACGGCCGTTGATGGAGGACAGGTCGCCCTGGAGCATCACGACCTTGCCCTTGCCGCCCAGCTTCGTGCCGAGGTACTGGCACGCCTTCTCGCCGTACGCCCGGTTGTCGGCCCGGACCACCATGAAGACCTTGCCGCTGTCGGGGCGGGTGTCCACGGTCACGACCGGGATCTTCTTCGCGGCCAGCTGGTCCAGGGTCGGGGCGATGGCGGCGGTGTCCTGCGGGGCCATCGCGATGCCCTTGACGCCCTGGCTGATGAAGGTCTGGGCGTTGGCGGTGAGCTTGGCGACGTCGCTCTGGGAGTTGGTGGTCTTGAGGGTCAGGCCCAGCTGGCCCGCGGACTCGGGCGTGTACTTGATGTACGAGTTCCAGAAGTCGGTGTCGGAGCGCGGGTAGTCGACGCCGATCAGCGGCTCGCCCGACGACGCGGTGGTGGTCCCGGAGCCGCACGCGGTGAGCAGGGCCAGTGCGGAGAGCGTGGAGACGGTGGAGGAGAGAGCGGTTCTGAGTCTCATCGGGGGTTCCTCAGGGTGGTCAGGAGGGGGGTCTCGGCGGAAGCGTCACCGCCGCAGACATGGGATGTTTATAGGTCTCGGTCGGAGATGCTGTCAAGACTGGGGAGGAAAGGTGCTGGAGTATGGGCGATTTGCGCGAATCTGCGACGACCCTCGGCCCGGAGGGCCGGCTGAGTCATCCCATCAATGATGCAAATCCGTGATGCGTCGGCCCCGGCTCGGCCCCGGTGTCGGCCCTCCGTACCCGGCCCCCCGCCCGGCGGGCCGGGCAGGCCGGGAGGGGGGCCTGACGGCCCGGTGGGGCCGTCAGGGGGCGGGGCGGAGCAGGGCGGTGGCGACCCCGGGGGTCGCCACCGCGTCACGCGTCAGGGGCCGTCACACGCCCGTGGGCTTCCATTCCTGGCTGGTGCCGCCGCCGGTCGACGACTGGATCACCTTGGCGGCGTCGGAGGTGGATCCGCCCTGCACGTCCACGCACAGTCCGCTCTTGGCGTTGACCAGGCGGTAGTGGCCGCCGGACGTCGGGACGAGCTTCCACCACTGGTTGCTGGCGTTGGTGTCCGACCACTGGTCGAGCGCCTTGCCGACGGTGCCGGAGGCGCCCGGGTCGTCGAGCACCTTGTCGCTCTTGACGTTGGAGAGCCGGAAGGAGCCGTCGTAGTCCGGCAGCAGGTTCCACTTCTGGTTGGCGCCGCCGGTCCAGGTGTACTGGATGACCGACGCGCCGTCGGTGGTGGAGGCCCCGTAGACGTCCATCACCTTGCCGCTGTTCCGGTTCACCAGCTTGAAGTCGCCGGTGAGCAGGCCGACGGTGATCGTGGTGCTGGTGCCGGCGGTGAGCGTCACGACCCGGGCGTGGTTGCCGACGGGCGACGCGGCGACCGTCGCGCCGGTGCTGATGGAGGTGATGCCGCGCCGGCAGATGAACGTGATGTCCTGGTTGACGGCGGAGGTGAGCTGGACGGTGGCGGTGCGGGCGGCGGTGTCCCAGGACAGCGACTGGACGGTGATCCGGTTGCGGCCGCGGACACCCCTGATGGTGCCCTTCGCCAGCTGGTCGGGGAGCGCGGGGAGGATCTCCAGGACGCCGGGGCGGGAGTACACCAGCGCCTCGCCGAGGATGCCGGGGATGGCGTTGGCGGCGTCGCAGTTGTAGGTGCTGAGGTTGGGGTTGTGGGCGGTCATCAGCGACCGGAAGACCATGTTCCTGCCGTAGATCTTCAGCAGGTTGTCGTAGACCCCGGGGGCGTCCTTGAGGCGGGCGCGGGCCAGCGCGCGGTGCAGGCTCCCATGGGCCGAGTAGTTCGAGTCGCCTCGCTTGTCCAGGGCCTTGCGGGCGTACTTGACCAGGTCGGGCCTGTCCTCGGGGTTGATCTCGTGCAGGGGCCAGGCGCCGTGCAGGTGCGAGATGTGCCGGTGGTCGTAGCGGTCGGTCAGTCCCGGCCAGGACCACTCGGCGAGCGCGCCGTCGCTGTTGATCGTGTAGTCGGGCAGCTTGGCCAGCAGCGCGGTCCAGCGGGCGACGCCGTTGCCAGCGCCCTGTTCGAGACCGAGCGTGTTGGCCGCGTCGATGGCGGCCTTCAGCGCGTGCCGGCCGGCCATGATGTCGGCGGTGGCGTTGATGGCGAGGTTCTTGCCCGTGCTGGTCGGGCTGGTCTCCATGGAGAAGGAGGGGATGAAGACGGCCTTGCCGTTCGCGTCCGTGCGGCTGAGGAAGTCCTCGTAGAACAGCGCCAGCTCCATCAGCGCGGGGCCGAGCTTGTTCTGGAGGAAGGTGACGTCGCCGGTGACCTCGTAGTACTCCAGCAGCGGGTAGAGCAGCCAGTCGGCGCCGCCGGTCCAGGCCTGGCCGGGGAAGCCGCTGCCGTTGAAGTGCAGTTGGCGCCCGTGCTCGCCGTCGGTGCGGGACGGGGCGAGGAAGCCACGGGCGCCGTAGATGTTGGTGGCGTTCACGCGCCAGTCGGCGAGCTGGCCGAGGATGAGGTCGAAGTAGCCCTGCATGGCGTCGCCCAGGTCGAGGATGTTGCCCCCGGCCACCTGGAGGTTGATGTTGGCGTCGGTGGTGATGTCGTCGGCCCAGGAGCCGTTCCACGCGCCGCTCCAGATTCCGGTCAGGCGCGGCGGCAGGACGCCGCTGGAGCTGACGAACAGGTAGCGGCCGGAGTCGTACATCCGCTCCAGCAGGGCGATGTCGACGGCGGAGGGGTTGCTGTTCTGCCGGGCGATCAGGTCGCTGACCGGCAGCTGGCGGTCGGCGGTCGAGACGTTCAGGTCGATGCTGGAGCGGTCGTACATGACCTGGTGCTTCGGGGCGTGGCGGCCCAGCAGGGTGGCGTAGTCCGCGGTCACGGCCCCGAGAGCCGCCTGGAGCGGCTGGGAGTTCCAGCCGGTGGACGTCTCGTACCGGGCGAGCTTGGTCAGCAGCACCACCTTGGTGGCCCGGGAGACCGCCAGGGTCTGTCCGTTGGCGGCGACCGCGGCGCCGGTGCCGGAGACGACGACCCTGGTCACGCCCTCGTAGCCGTACGCGCCGCCCGACGGGTAGGTGCCGCGCATGTTCAGGTAGCCGTCGCCGTTCGTGACGGTGGCGGTGGTGGCGAAGGAGACGCTGGTCGGCGCCCCCTCCAGGGCGGTGTAGACGCTGACGGTGGTGTCGACGGTGCGGCCGGGGGCCGGCAGCAGCTCGTGGACGATGACCTGGTCGGCGCGGGAGACGAAGACGCGGCGCTTCCAGGTGCCGTAGCCGTCGGTCCAGGTGTGGGTGACCTCGCCGGTCCGGAAGTCGGTGATGCGGGCGTAGTCGTTGACCGTGGTCATGCCCGGGGTGGTCAGCCGGATCTCGTAGCCGGGGTGGAACGTCTGGGTCCACCGCAGGGTCCAGCCGTTCGCGAAGGTCGACGCCGCTCCCGCGTAGTCGCCGGCCAGGGCCTTGTCCCGGGCCGCCTCCAGATTGCCGGAGATCACTGGCGGGGTGACGTCCCGGCTGCCGTTGGGGAGCAGCAGCCGGTGGTAGTTGACGACCATCTTCTCCAGGGTCGGGGCCCCGTAGTAGACGGCGCCGTACTCGCCGTTGCCGGTGAGGAAGCCGTCGGTCCAGGCCGAGGCGGCGGTGTCGTCCCAGACGCCGCGGGCGGGCAGGGTGACTTGCGGCGGCACGGCCGCGGCGGCGCGGGAGGCGAAGAGGACGGGGGGCAGGGCCGTGGCGCCGGCGGCCAGCACGGCGGCGGTGAGGAAGCGCCGACGGTTGAGGGGAAGGTCGGGCAGTGGCATGGGTCGACTCCGATGTCGAACGATGGGTGCGAGTGGGCACCGGGGTGGGGTCACCGGGCCGGTGTGGTGGGGCGGCCCGGTGGCGGTGCGGGACGCATGGTCCGCGCTGTGAGGGGCGGCCGTTCGGTCAGGGTCATCCCTGGACCGTGCCGGCCGGCAGAGCCCGGGATCGACGTGTCGGGGCCGTCCGTCTGCACGGCCCCTCGTGTTCCATCCCGTAGTCCCCACCTTGACGGCGGGGACATGGGATGAATTAACGAGGATGGCATCTTGCTCTGTCTAGAGCCCGGACCGAAGAAATCTTGAGCAGGGTGCCCTTCAGCTGGATCGTTATGGGCGCAGCGGTGTTCGGGCGGTAGGTAAAGGGTTGCGGTGGTGCTAGGTGGTGGTACGTATTGATGGGGTGACTGGCGCTGGGGGTTACGTACCCCGGCCGCGGCGCGCGATCCGGCGCCGTCCCCGGGGCGAACGTCGAGGTGGGCGCCGGTGCCGGCCGCTGGTACGGAGGTTGTCCAGGCAACTTCCTTCGAATGCCGACAAGTTGGCCAGACATCTTTGCCTTGCAATCAGTTCATGCGGCCATCGCCCGCCGTCCGGCCGGACGTGGCCCGCGTCGCGTGGACTGGAGCCATGTCAACCCAACCCCTCCCTCAGGGTCGTCGCGGCCTGCGCCGCCTCACCGCCGCCTGTGCCGTCGTCGGCGCACTGGTCGTCCCGCTCGCCACCGCCCCGGCCGCCACGGCGGCTCCGGCCGGAGCGACGGCCGCCGTGCCGCCGCTCAAGGTGCTGACCTACAACGTCTTCCTCATGAGCAAGCTCCTCTACCCCAACTGGGGCCAGGACCACCGGGCGAAGACCATCGCCGGGGCCGGCTTCTTCCAGGGCCACGACGTGGTCATCCTCCAGGAGGCGTTCGACAATTCCGCCTCCGACCTGCTCACCGCCCAGGCCTCCGCCGCGTACCCGTACCACACCCCCGTGGTCGGCCGCTCGACCGCCGGCTGGGACGCCACCGGCGGCAGCTACAGCTCCACCACGCCGGAGGACGGCGGGGTGACGCTGCTCAGCAAGTGGCCGATCCTGCGCAAGGAGCAGTACGTCTTCAAGGACGCCTGCGGGTCGGACTGGTGGTCCAACAAGGGCTTCGTCTACGCGGTCCTGAACGTCAACGGAGTGCGCACCCACGTGGTCGGCACCCACCTGCAGTCCACGGACGGCGGCTGCTCGAACGGTCAGCCCGCGGCCATCCGCGCCACGCAGCTGAAGACGATGAAGGCGTTCATCGACGCCAAGAGGATCCCCACCGCCGAGCCCGTACTGATCGCCGGTGACTTCAACATCGACTCACGCGGCCCGGAGTACACGGCGCTGCTGGCCAATGCCGGCGTCGCGCCCGCCGCCCGCAAGGGCTGGCCGCACTCGTTCGACACGGCCGACAACGACATCGCCGCCTACCGCTACCCGGACGAGCCGAAGGAGGACCTCGACTACGTCCTCTACCGCGCCGACCACGCCCGGCCGGCCGGCTACACCAACACGGTCGTGCGCTTCCACAGCTCGCCCTGGACGGTCACCAGCTGGGGCAAGAGCTATACCTATCGCGACCTCTCCGACCACTACCCGGTGGCGGCCGGTTAGGCCCTGTCCGGCCGAGGACGGCGGCGAGCGGTGGGGGGCGGGCCCGTCCGGGCCCGCCCCCCACCCCCGCTGCGCACCGCCCCGGTGCCGGGGGCCTCCTGTCACCCGGTGAAGTGGTTGGCCCAGAACGCCGGGTCGTCGACGTTGTCCCTGGTGATCAACGGAGAGGGAAGCTGATCTCCGAGACCACTCGGCAGGGATTTGATGACCGAGTCGTGGTCGGTGGGACCCGGCTGGAAGGTCCTGCCCTCGGCGGCCGCACGCGCGTAGTACAGGGCGTACTTCGCGTAGAGGTCGGCCGGCTGGTTGACGGTCGCGTCGATGTACCCCTTTCGGATGGCCTCGAGCTCGGACGGGATGCCGTCGTTGGACACGATGGTGATATGACCGGCCTGCCCGGCGGGCTTGAGCAGTCCCCTCTCGCGGAGGACATCGAGCGTGGAGCGGAGGTAGGCGCCGCCGGCCTGCATGTAGATGCCGTTCAGATCGGGGTGGGACGTCAGGGTGGACCGCAGCTGCGCCGCGGCGACGTCGCCCTTCCAATCGGCGCGCAGGGGGATCACCTCCATCCCCGGGAAGTTCCGCTTCATGCAGACCTCGAAGGCGTCGGAGCGCTCATAGCCGTTGATGGAGTCGAGCGAGCCCTGGATCTCGGCGACCCTGCCCTTTCCCCGCAGCTGCTTGCCCAGGTACTCACAGGCCTTGGTGCCGTAGGAGCGATTGTCGGTCCTGACCACCATGTACGCCTCACCGTGCTCGGGCGCGGTGTCGACGCTGACGACGTTGACGTTCCTGGCCCAGAGGTCGTGGAGCATGACCTCGGTGTTCACGGTGTTCTGCGGCGCCATGACGATCGCTTTCGGGTGTTTGCCCGCCAACGACTGGATGTTCGCCAGGAAGACCTTCTCGTCGGCGCCCGACTCGGTCACGGGGAGCGTGCTCAGCCGCTGGCCGGCGATCTCCTCCTGGAGGTACCTGGCGTACGCCTTCCAGAAGTCGGAGTCGGCGCGGGGCAGGTCGATGCCGATCTGTGCCGGTGGGGGGCCGGACGCGGAGGTGCTCTCGCAGGCCGTGAGAGACCCGGCGACGAGAGCGGGCGCGCCGGCCATGCAGATGATGCGGGCGGTTCGTCTATGCACTGTCAGACCCGTCTTGTTCGGTGGGGGTCCCGCACCCCTGGCCGGCGCCGAAGCCGCGCCGGTGCGCGGCCGTCGGAGTGGGTCGCACGGCCGCGCCGGGATGGAGGGGAGTGTCGTTCGAGGTGTCCACGGCGGTGGTGACACGTCACGGTCGGCCGCCGGAGGACCGGTATCGGCCCCTGTCGGGCGGCGTCGGTGCGTGTGCCGGTCGTACCTCAGTGGCTGGGGCCGGCGGCCGTCGGCCCCCGGCCCATGACTCCACGGCCACGGCCTACGGCGCCGGGGGCTTCTCCGGTTCGAGGCTGCGCGGGACGCGGTCGTGGTCGCGGTCGGCGTCGGGGTAGGGGGATGTGGTGATCGGGGGGCCGTCCTGGGGGCGGCCGTCCTCGCGCAGGGCGTGGGTTTCGGCCTTGAGAATGCGCATGGACCTTCCGAGCGCGCGGGCGGCGTCCGGCAGCTTGCTGGAGCCGAAGAGCAGGAGGAGCACCGCGATGACGATGAGCAGGTGCCATGGTTCGAATCCGTTGCGGAGCATGTCTGACCGGCGATTCTGTCGGGCGGTCCCGGGAGGGGCCGGGGGATGGGGGGTGCGTACGGCCAGGCCTGCCCGGTCCGCGTCGACGCGGTGGGAGCGACGACTGCCGGGCCCGGGGCGGGCCGGTGGCCGCAGACCGGCTGCCGCGGCGCCGGTGGTTGCGGTGGACCGCCGGGCGCCCTGGTCGTGCCGGCGCGTACGAGGAACGGCGGGATCGTGGACAGGACGGTGAGGCGTCGACGCGCGGATCCGCGCCCCGGCCGTGGGAGAACCTGCCGACGGGCAGGAGGCTACGCCGGATGCCTCCCGGGGCGCCAGAGGTTGCACAAAGGTTTCCCCACCGATTAATGGGATGTCTGGTGGAGGGTGGGTGCGGCGGGATGGTCCCAGAAGGTAACTTTCCTTGCCTTGTGACACGCGAGTGGATACAGGCCCTGACGCCCACCCGTGCATAGATCCCATCATTCGGTGGAGTGCGGCAAGCGGATCACGGCGTGCGCGCTGCTCCCGCCGTCAGTCCGTCAGTCCGTCAGTCCGTCGCCGCGTCGTCGAGGCAGGAGAGCAGGAAGTCCTTGACCTCGGTGGCGTGCAGCCGGTCCCGGGCGTGGGCGGGGCTGGAGCACAGCAGGACGGGGCCGTCGTCGGGGTCGTCCGGCAGCCGGCCGTGGCTGCCACGGACGCACGACGGATCGGTGGGTACGACGGACATGGCGCTGCGGACACCGAGCTTGAACTTGGCCACGGTCATGGCGGCCCTGGCCATGACCAGCGGGTCGGCCGGGTCGAAGAACAGCTCGGCCGGGTCGTAGCCCGGCTTGCGGTGGATCTCCACGCCGCGTGCGAAGTCCGGGGCCCGGTCGTCGTCCAGCCAGTAGTAGTAGGTGAACCAGCTGTCGGCGGAGGCGACGGCGACGAGTTCCCCGGCCCGTTCGTGGCGCAATCCGGCCTTCTCCTGGTCCGTCCGGTCCAGGACCCGCTCGACCCCCTCCGTCCTCAGCAGGATCTCCCGTACGCGGGTCAGGTCCGCGGGGTCGGCCACGTACACGTGGGCCACCTGGTGGTCGGGCGTCGCGAAGGCGCGGGAGGTCCAGGGATCGAGGTACTCCATCCCCTGCTGGGCGTACACGTTCAGCAGGCCCTCGCGACGCAGGGCCCGGTTGATGTCCACGGGGCGCCGCACCTCGGTGATGCCGTACTCGCTCAGCACCACGACCGTGCTCCCCCGTGCCGACAGGGTGTCCAGGAGCGGTGTGAGGACGGTGTCCAGCTCGCGTGCCGCGGTCCGCGCCCGGGGTGAGTGCGGGCCGTGGCGCTGGAGGTCGTAGTCCAGGTGGGGGACGTACACGAGGGTGAGGTCCGGATCGTGGTCCGCGAGGACGCGCCGGGTGGCCTCGACGATCCAGCGGGAGGAGGCGATGCCGGCCCGGGGACCCCAGTAGTCGAACAGCGGGAACGGCCCGAGCTCGGCCGTGAGGGTGTCGCGCAGTCCGGCCGGGACGGTGTAGCAGTCGGGGGACTTGCGGCCGTCGTAGTGGTAGACGGGGCGCGGTGTGAGGGTGATGTCGACGTCCGCCCCCATGGCGTACCACCAGCAGATGTTGGCGACCTTCAGACCGGGGCGGGTCCGCCGGGCGGTCTGCCAGAGCTTCTCGCCCCGGACGAGCGCGTTGTGCTGCCGCCAGAACGCGACTTCGCCCGTCTCGCGGTCGTACCAGCCGTTCCCGACGATGCCGTGCTCGGCGGGCGTCCGCCCGGTCAGGAAGGTGGACTGCACCGAGCAGGTGACCGCGGGCAGGACCGGGTCCAGCCGGGCGGTGAACCCGGGATCGGCGACGGACCGCAGGCGGGGCATGTGGGCGAGCGTGCGCGGGGTGAGCCCCACGACATCCAGGACGACGACACTCATCGGGCACTCCTGATCGGTCCGGGGGCTGCGCCGATGAGTCCGAGTCCGAGCAGCTCGCGACGCGCCCAGTCGAGTTCGGCCGCGATCCCGTCGGCGAGACCGGCGCCGTCGCACGGCGGCTCCGGCAGCACCGACCAGGTGTAGGTCTCCGTCTCCAGGTGCCGGGTGACGGCGCCGCCCCGGCCGAGCAGCGCGGCGAGCGCCTCGCGCAGCAGGGGCCGGGTCGACGTCAACGGGGGCGCCGGATCGGCGTGTACGGGGATGTGGAAGTGGGTCCGCCAGGGGCGGCCGCCGCCGAGGGCCGCCGGTCCCGTCAGGGCCTGCGGCAGATCGTCCGTGCCGGTGGCGGGCCGCCCGGCCCGACGCGTCTGGTGCAGGAAACGGGGTTCGGCGAAGGCTTCGAGCGCGGCGCGGGTGTCGGCGTCCGAAGGGTCCTGCGCGTGCAGGGCGCAGGAGATCTGCGCCTTGACCACGGGGATGCCCGCTCCGGCGAGCCGGTCCAGGGCCTCGCGTGGCGTCTCGAAGGCCACGGCGAGGTGGCAGACGTCCAGGCAGAGGCCGAAGTGCAGGGGGTCGAGGTCCGCCAGGTGCCGCACCGCGTCCGTGGTGGTCTCCACCACGCATCCCGGTTCCGGCTCGAACGCGACCCGGACCGTACGCCCGGTGCGCCGCCGGACGTCGTCGAGTTCGCCGCCGAGGAGCCGGATCTGTTGGTGCGCCCGCTCGGAATGGTAGGGGCGCCAGCCGGCGCGCCAGCCGAAGGGGAGGGTGGAGATGCTTCCCTCCGTCACGTCGTCGGGCAGGAGCCCGGCGAGCACCCGGGCCAGGTTTGCGGTGTGGTGGCGCCGGTCGGGCGAGGTCCAGTCGGGCCGGTACACGGCGTGTTTGACGACGGGGCGGTGGAAGCCGCCGTACGGGAAGCCGTTGAGGGTGACGACCTCCAGGCCCCGCGCGGTGAGTTCGGCCCGCAGCCGCCGGGTCAGGCCGGTGTCCGCGGCCAGGGCGGTGGCCACCCGGTGGGCGAGCCACAGCCCGATTCCCAGGACGGGCTCCGCCAGGCGCTCCCGTACGGGCAGCGCGTAGGTGTCGAGCTGGCCGAGGATGCCGTCCAGGTCCTCGGCCGGGTGCACGTTGGTGCAGTAGCCGAGGTGGACGGTATCGCCGCCGGGGTGGCGCAGACGCATCAGCTGCCGCCTCTGCGCACGGAGTTCCCGGCGAACAGGGGCTCGTCCGGAGTGCGGTCGGCGTCGTCGAGGACGAGTCTGCCGCTCTGCCCGTAGAACTCGACCGGGTTGCGCCACATCACCCGGTCCACCTCGTCCTCGGTGAACCCGGCGGCGAGCAGGGCGAGGGCCGTCGCGTGGGTGCGCAGCGGGTCGCTGTGTCCCCAGTCGGCCGCCGAGTTGACCAGGACGCGGTGCGTGCCGTGCTCCTTGAGGACGGCCACCGTCCTGTCCGGGTCCATCTTGGTGTCGGGGTAGACGGAGAACCCCATCCAGCAACCGGACGCGGCGACGATGGGGGCGGTGACCTCGTTGAGGTGGTCGATCGCGACCAGGCCGGGGTCGATGCCGTCGGCGCGGACGATCTCCAGGGTGCGGACGGTGCCGGCGGCCTTGTCGCGGTGCGGGGTGTGGACCAGGGCGGGCAGCCCGTGTTCGCGGGCGAGCGCGAGTTGCACGGTGAAGGCGTGCTCCTCGGCGTCGGTCATCGAGTCGAAGCCGATCTCGCCGACGGCGACGACGTTGTCCTTCACCAGGTAGCCGGGCAGGTCGTCGAGGACCGGCAGACAGCGGGGGTCGTTGGCCTCCTTCGGGTTGAGCGCGATCGCGCAGAAGTGCCGGATGCCGTACTGGGCGGCGCGGTACGGCTCCCAGCCCAGCAGGGCGTCGAAGTAGTCGCGGAAGCTGGCGGGGGAGGTGCGCGGCTGGCCGAGCCAGAAGGCGGGCTCGACGAGGGCGCGGACGCCGGCGGCGTGCATGGCCCGGTAGTCGTCCGTGGTGCGCGAGGTCATGTGGATGTGGGGGTCAAAGATGCGCATGGCGCTCTTCCTGGTCGTGGCGCTCTCCCTGGTCGTGGAGGTCGAGCCGGGTCAGCAGGTCGTCGGGGACGGGCCGGCCGGCGGCGGTGCGTTCGGCGGCGAAGGCCCGGAACATCCGGACGAGTTCGGGGTCGGTGCGGCGGGCCAGACCCGCGACCGTGTCCAGCGGGATGCCCGTGAAGACGCATTTCAGGACGGCCTGGCGCCACGCGGACTGGTCGAGGTACCGGGCCGCGTACGGGCCGACGGCGGCGGTCACCAGGCGGGCGTCGTGGGTGCGCAGGGCGTCGGCGATCAGCGGCAGCGCGGCGGGGCCGACGCCGCCGTCCTGGTCGAGGAGCGCGAGGGCGCGCAGCACCGCGAGCCGTTCGGCGGTGTCGCCCTGCCGGTAGAGCCGCTCCAGGGCCGCGTTCCGCTCCGGCCCGCTGGGCACCGCCCCCAGGAGCTGGGCACGTACGGCCGGCCCGGCGTCGGCACTCGTGTGGCGGGCCGCGAGGGGGAACAGCGTCGTGAGGCGGCGTGGATCGGCGCGCACGCGCTCGACCGCGTCGGCCGTCCAGGGGTGCGCCGAGGCGGTGCGCAGGGCGTCGAGCGAGCGGGCGGCGGTCGCCGGGCCGCTGTGGCCGTGGCGCGGCAGCTCGACGGAGACCAGGCCGCGGTATCCGACCTCGGTCAGCGCGGCCAGGACAGGCGGGAAGTCGATCTCGCCCCGGCCGAACTCCAGGTGCTCGTGAACGCCCCGGCGCATGTCCTCGATCTGGACGTTCACCAGCCAGGGCGCCGCCCGCCGCACGCACTCGGCCGGCGGGAGGGGTTCCAGGCACCGGCAGTGCCCGATGTCGAGGGTCAGCCCGAGGACGTCGGAGTCGCCGAGCGCCCCGCGCAGGCGCTCGTAGCCGTCCAGGTCCGCCACCAGCATCCCCGGCTCCGGTTCGAATCCGAGCCGGACGCCCGCCTGTTCGGCGGTCCTCATGAGCGTGGCGCAGCCTTCCTGGAGGAGCCGGAAGGCCTGGTCGTGGTCCATGCCGGGCTCGGGGGCGCCGCTCCAGAAGGAGACCGCCTCGGCCTCCAGGTCGGCGGCGATCCCGACGGCCCGCCGCAGGAGGCCGAGCCTGCGTGCGCGGCCCTCCGGCTCACGGTCGATCAGGGTGGGGGCGTGCTTGCGCCAGGGGTCGAGGAGGTAGCGGGCGCCGGTCTCCACCACCACGGCGAGGCCGAGGGTGGTGAGCCTGCGGCGGGTCCTGGCGATCCGGCGGCCCAGACCAGGTGCGTACGGGTCCAGGTGGCCGCGGTCCAGGGTGAGCGCGACTCCGCTGTACCCCAGGCCGGCGATCACCTCCAGCGCTTCGTCGAGGCGGTGGTCGCCGAGCCCGTTGGTGCCGTAGCCGAAGCGCAGCGCGGTCATGTCGGGGACACCTTCCGGGACAGGCTCCTGGCCAGGGGGTAGGCGGCCAGCAGTGGGAGCGCGGCGCGCGGGGAGCCGCCGCGCGCGGTCAGCGCCGCCTGGAGCGGGATCATGGCGTGGATGCCGGCGACCACCGCGCGCCTCAGGTGGGTGGCGTCGGGGCGGACGGTCGCGGCCAGTTGGGCGGAGCCCGCCGCGCAGACGTACCCGCCGAGCAGGACGGTCGTGGCGGCCCGGTGGGCGCGGGTCGCGGTCGGCGGGGTCAGGGCGGCGGCGATCAGGCCGACCGCGCCGGTGGCCGCGAGCGCGCCGGCCGGCAGTGCGGCACCGGCGCCCAGGGTCTCCCTGCGGCTCACCGCGGTGACCGCGTAGGTGTGGCCCGCGACGAGGGCCGCCGGTGCCAGGGCCTCCCGGGTGCGCAGGGCTCCCGCGCCCATGAGGACGTCCAGGCCCCGGGCGGCGGCCATCGCGGCGGGCCCGTACGGCGTGTCCTTCAGGGCCAGGTCGTAGGCCCAGACGGTGGCCGCGAGCGGTACGGCGACCGCCAGGGTGTCCCGGCCTGCGGTGGCCGCCGCGGTCAGGCCCGCGGCGGTGAGTGCGGTGGCGGTGGCGAGGGCGGTGCGGGGGCCGATCCGGCCGGAGGGCAGGGGGCGGGCGGGGCGTTCCTCGGCGTCGAGGTGCCGGTCCGCATAGTCGTTGAGTGCCATTCCGGCCCAGTACAGGCAGGCGGAGGCGGCCGCGAGGCGTGCCGTCCGCCGCGCGGTGACCGGCTGTCCGCTCGCGGCGGCGCCGGCGAGGGTGTCGCCGAGGACGGTGAGCGCGGCCGGGGCCCGTACCAGTTCCAGGACGGCTCGGGCCTTGGCTGCGGCGCCCGGGCCGCGCCCGTCGGTGCGGGCCGCGGCCGCGGTGTCCGTGCCGGTCACCGTGCGTCTCCGGTGTACCAGGCCCGCAGCGCCTCGAACTGGGCGACCAGGCGGTGCTCGCCGTGTGAGCCGTCCGCCAGGAGCGGGTCCTTGAAGAAGAAGCCGAGCTGTTCCTGCGGTCCGGCGGCGCCGTGCTCGCGTGCCCGGGCGAGGAAGCGGGCCAGGTCCAGGACGAGAGGGGCGGCGAGCGCCGAGTCGACGCCCTGCCAGGTGAACTGGAGGGTCATGGGGGCGCCGAGGAACCCTTCGAACGCGATGTGGTCCCACGCCGTCTTCAGTTCGCCCATGCTCGGCACGTAGTCGATGTGGGTGAGGCCCTCCACCCGGTCGCCGAGGAGGGCGGTCACACCGCTGCGCTTGGAGGTGTTCTTGCTGCGGGCCGCCTCGGGGTCGGCGAGGGTCGCGCCGTCGCCCCCGCCGAGCAGGTTCGTGCCCGACCAGGACCTCACCCGCAGCCCGCGGTGGGCGAACATCGGTCCCAGTGCCGTGCGGACCAGGGTCTCGCCGGTCTTGCCGTCGCTGCCCGCGTACGGAAGTCCCCGCCGCTCGGCGAGTTCGCGCAGCGCGGGCAGGCGGATGCCCGGGGACGGCGTGAACTCCGCGAAGGCGCAGTCCGCCCGCAGGGCCGCGTAGGCGTACAGCGAGCTGGCGGGCAGGACCGGGGAGGTGTGCGTCAGGGCCTCCTCCAGGCCGGCGAGGCTGCCGTGGGCGGGGTGGGGAGCCACCGGGGGCTCGGTGGAGGAGAGGTTGACCACCACAACCTGGTCGAGACCGTGGCGGTCGCGGAACACGGCGATGTCCTCGGTGAGGGCCGTGGCCGTCTCCCGCTGGGACCGGTCCGGAGCCGTCCGGGCGCCGGGCCGGATCTCACGGTCGGCAGCCCGTAGCGCCGCTTCCACGGCTGGCAGGAGCGTTGCCGGGAACACGCCTCCGGCGGCGAGTTGCCCGGCCCGCTCGGGCAGCGGGGTCCCGGTCACGTCGTGGCCGCCGAAGACCAGCCGGTCGACCGCGGGCAGTCCGGCGTCCGCGAAGGGTTCCAGTTCGGCCACCATGCCGGTGGGCGGCACCAGTCCCGCCGCGACCGCCGCGGCGCCGACGACGGCGGTGGTGGCCACCGAGCCCCGGGCGCCGACGAACCAGACGCCGGTCCGCCCGGGTCCGGATGCGCGGGGGTCACTCATGACGGGTCCCTTCCTCCGTGGCGGGGGCGGCGAACGCGGCGTCGAAGGACGCGGCGGGGGGCCTGGTCGCGGCGAGGCGGCGGATGAACCCGACCGCTTCGGCGGCGCCGTCCAGCCGGTCCATCCCGGCGTCCTCCCACTCGATGGAGACCGGGCCCTCGTACCCGATGGTGTTCAGCGCCCGGAAGCAGTCCTCCCAGGGCACGTCCCCGCGGCCGGTGGAGACGAAGTCCCAGCCGCGCCGGGGGTCGCCCCAGGGCAGGTGGGAGGAGAGCCGGCCGCGGCGGCCGTCGCGGACCCGGACGCGGGTGTCCTTGCAGTCCACGTGGTAGATCCGGTCGGCGAATTCGAGGATGAAGTCCGCGGGGTCGAGGTCCTGCCAGACCATGTGGGAGGGGTCCCAGTTCAGGCCGAACGAGGCGCGGTGGCCGATGGCTTCGAGGGTGCGGCGGGTGGTCCAGTAGTCGTAGGCGATCTCGCTCGGGTGGACCTCCAGCGCGAAGCGGATGCCCTGGTCCTCGAAGACGTCGAGGATCGGGTTCCAGCGGTCGGCGAAGTCGCGGTAGCCGGCCTCGATCATCCCGGCGGTGGCGGGCGGGAACATCGCGACGGTGTGCCAGATCGCGGAGCCGGTGAACCCGACGACGGTGTCGACGCCGAGCAGTGCCGCGGCCCTGGCGGTGTCCGTCATCTCGCGGGCGGCGTTGCGACGCACGGTCTCCGGGTCGTCGGACCACAGGCGCGCCGGGAGGATGGCTCGGTGCCGCTCGTCGATGGGGTGGTCGCAGATGGCTTGGCCGACGAGGTGGTTGGAGATCGCCCACACGGACAGTCCGTGTCGGTCGAGGACTTCTCGCCTCCGCCGGACGTAGGAGGGGTCCGCCAGGGCGCGGTCGACCTCGAAGTGGTCGCCCCAGCAGGCGATCTCCAGGCCGTCGTAGCCCCATCGGGCGGCCAGTCGGCAGACCTCCTCGAACGGCAGGTCGGCCCACTGCCCGGTGAAGAGGGTGATCGGACGTGTCATGACGCAGAACCTCGGACGTGGAGCGGGTGGGAAGGGAGGTGCGCAGGGGATGCGGGTGTCCCGGCGGTGGGGCCCGGTGCCCGCCCGGGTCAGGTCCGGACGGGCACCGGGTGTCGGGAGGGGCTCAGCCGACCTGGCCGAACCTCCATCGCTGGCTGATCGCGGTGCCGCTGCAGGTCGCCTGGCTCAGTCGGACGTCGTCCGCGGTCGACGCCCCGGGAATGTCCAGGCACTTCCCGGTGGCGACGGAGACGACCCGGTAGGTGCCGGCCGCGGCTCGTTCGAGCCGCCACTTCTGGTCTGCCGCACCGCCCGCACAGGTCCGCTGCTCGACGTTGGTCGCGCTCTGGGACGGCAGGCCCAGGCACTTGCCGCTGTGCTGCACGGTGAGGGAGAAGGCTCCACCACCGGCGTCGGTGAGCTTCCAGAACTGGTTGTCGTTGCCGGTGGCCTTGTACTGGATGACGGGCGCCGCGTCGGCGGTCGACCGGGCCCGCACGTCCATCCGCTTGCCGCTGTGCGCGCTCGTCACGGTGTAGGTGCGGTCGCTCCGCGGGGCGGAGTTGAAGGTGAACGCGTCCACGTCGAAGGAGTTCTGCGTCGGTGCCTTGAAGACCGCGTACACCGTGTGGGTGCCGCCGGGGTCGGTGACCGGGACGGGGGCGAGGTCGACGTAGGTGTCCCAGGCTCCCGTGGCCGGTACTGGGCTGGTGGC
Source organism: Kitasatospora sp. NPDC004240 (assembly GCF_053603215.1). Classification (NCBI taxonomy): domain Bacteria; kingdom Bacillati; phylum Actinomycetota; class Actinomycetes; order Kitasatosporales; family Streptomycetaceae; genus Kitasatospora; species Kitasatospora sp. NPDC004240. Next base: position 28,343 of record NZ_JBSGFD010000032.1, read on the forward strand.
GATCAGCGCGCCGGTCGGCGAGTCGGCCCGCAGTTCGATGGACCCGCCCGTGGCGGTGGGGGCGGAGGCCCGGAAGCTGACCGATTCGACCCCGGACAGGTTCAGGGGCTTGAAGGAGATCCAGTCGTTGTCCGAGATGCCTCCGATGCGCTTGCCGTTCTCGGCGCCGCTCTGTTCGATCACCCGCACACCGGACTGGGCGGTGAAGTACTCGGCCTGCTTGTGACGGGGCTGGAGGGTGACGTTCGTGCTGCCCTTCAGGCCGCCGCTGTCGGTGTAGTCGGCCGACAGCACGATGTAGGTGTTGGCGGTGGCGTCGTGTCCCGAGGCACTGGTGACGATGGTTCCGGTGCAGCCGGTGTACTGACCGGTGTCGTGGCTGTGGCGGTCGTGGCCGAGCGCGGCCGTCACCACGACCTTGGAGCAGTCGACGGTGCCGTCCTCGGGGTCGGTCACGGTGATCTGGTAGGTGAGGGTGTCACCGAAGTCGAGGACGCGGCCGTCGGCCGGGGCGGTGAAGGTGACCTTGGGCCGGGTGTTGCCGACCGTGATCGGCACGTTCGCCGAACCCGTCTTGCCGCCGGGGTCGGAGACCGTCAGCCGGGACGTGTAGGTGCCGTTGGCGGTGTAGGTGTGCACGGGGCTCGGGCCGGTGCCCGTCGTGCCGTCGCCGAAGTCCCACTGGTAGGTGATCGTGTCGCCGTCGGGATCGGAGGAGCCGGCGGAGGAGAAGGTGACCTTCAGCGGGGCCTGTCCTGAGTCGACGTCGGCGCCCGCCTTGGCCAGCGGGGAGCGGTTGCCGGCGACGTAGTCGATCCGGTAGATGCCGTCGTCGGTGTTGGCGTGCCCGTAGCCCTCGCCCCATTCGGCGATGTACATCGCGCCGTCCGGGCCGAACTTCATGTCGATCGGGGACCGCAGGCCGAGCTCGGCGACGAAGGGGCTGATCTTCAGGAGCTCGCCCTTGGAGTCGAGGCGGAACTCCTTCACGTAGTTGCGAGCCCACTCGTAGAGGAAGGGCGTCTTGTCGTAGTACTCGGGGAACTTGCGCTCGGAGGTGCTGGCCGCGTTGTAGTGGTAGAAGGGGCCACCCATCGGACCGCCGCCGCCCTCGCCGTCCAACTCGGGGAACTCCGCGGAGGGGTGGTAGTTGTACCAGACCGTGGCGGGCTTGGCGGCCGGTAGATTGGTGAGGCCGGTGTTGTTCGGCGAGTCGTTCACGAGCGCCGAGCAGTTGAACTTCGCGCCGGAGGTCTTGGTGGCGAAGTTGTAGTCGTTGAAGGGGCTGTTGTTACCCATGCAGTACGGCCAGCCGTAGAAGCCGGGCTCCTTGATCAGGTTCCACTCGACGATCCCCTCGGGACCGCGGTCCGCCTTCGGCTCGTGCGCGTCGGGCCCGTAGTCGGCGGCGGAGATCCAGCCGGTCTCCGGGTCGACGGAGAACCGGAAGGGGTTGCGGAAGCCCATGGCGTAGATCTCGGGCCGGGTCTTGGCGGTGCCGGGCGCGAACATGTTGCCCGCGGGGATGGTGTAGCCGCCCGAGGACTCGGGGTGCACGCGAAGGATCTTGCCCCGAAGGTCGTTGGTGTTGGCGGAGGTGCGCTGGGCGTCGTACTTCTGGCGACCCGGCTGCTCGTCGATCGGCGCGAAGCCGCTGGAGTTGAACGGGTTGGTGTCGTCGCCGACACCGATGTAGAGGTTGCCGCCGGGGCCGAAGGAGAGGCCGCCGCCGGTGTGGCCGGGCTCGGCCGTCTCCCGGTAGGCCGGCACCTCGATCACGGTCTTGGCGCTGGCCATGTCGAGCGTGTCGTCGCTCTTGACCGTGAACCGGGTGACCCGGTTGATCTCGGCGCTGCCGGCCGGCGAGTGGTTGATGTAGATCCACCGGTTGGTGGCGAAGCCCGGGTCGAGGGCCAGGCCGATCCCGCCGTCCTCGCCCCCGTCGTACACGTCGAGCCGGGCCGCGACATGGGTCTCGGGCACGTCGTCATGGGTGTGGATGACGTTGACCACGCCGGAGCGCGAGATGTAGTAGACCTTGCCGTCGGCCGCCACGTCGAGCTGCATGGGCTGGTCGGGCGCGCCGTCGAGGGTGACCTTCTGGAAGCGTTCGGCGACCGTGCCGCCGCAGTCGCCCGGCGCGGTGCCGGCGGCCCACTTGAGGCCGCCGAGCAGGTGCTGCCGGAACAGCGGCTCGGCGTAGGCCTCGACGGCGTGACCCATGGCGGTGGCCCAGACCTTGCCGCCCTCCGCGTTGCGGCACCAGGAGATCGGGTGGTCGGCGCCCATCTTCGCGGACCCGGCGTTGTAGGTGGTCTCGTCGGCCGTGACCAGGACGTGCACGTTCCCGCGCGCGTTCTTGTCGAAGTTGTACCACTCCTCGGTCCGCACCCAGCGGTCGGGCAGCCCCTTGGTCGAGGGGTGAACGTGGTCCGCGACCTTGGCCGTGCCTTTCACGTTGCTGGAGTGCGCCGTCATGTGGGCGCCGCCCATGAGGACCTGGTCCCACCAGGGGAACGCCGTGTCGATGTTCATGTCCGTGGCGTTGTGCAGTGCCATGATCCCGTGGCCGCTGCGCACGTACGCCTGGGCGGCGGCACGCTGGGCGTCGGTGTCCCAGACCATGCCCGAGGTCTGCACCATCACCACGGCGGCGTACTGGTTCAGGGTGGTGGTGTTGAAGACGTTCGCGTCGGCGCTCTGCTCCACCTGGATGCCGTTCTCGGCCCCGAGTTCGGTGAGGGCCTGGACGGCTGCGGTTATCGAGGCGTGCCGATAGGCGCCGGCCGCCGTCTTGGTGAAGAGGAGGACCTTGACGCCGGTGGCGGCGGGGGCCGTGTCCGCGTGGGCGGGTGCACCCTGCAGCGCGGTCAGGCCGAGCAGGGGTGCGGTGAGCGCGGCGAGGGCGCGCTTCACCCATGGTCGTGACATGACGGTTTCTCCTTGTGGGGGATGAAAGTGACGGAGAGGGGTCACAGGGTGCGCAGGAACGCGAGCCCGTCGGTCGCGAGGACGTCCTGACCGGCTGCCAAGGGCCGCCAGATCGAGGCCGCGGTCGCGATGGTGGTGTTGTCCGGGGTGAAGGACTCGATGACCCACGGACCGCCGTAGCCGGCGTCCTCGACCGCCTCGGCGAAGCCGGGCCAGTCGAAGTGATCGGGGCCGGGGGCGCCGCGGTCCGTGCCGCACACCTGGATGAGGGCGATCCGCGATCCGGCGTCCCGGATCGCCTGGGCGGGGCTCCTTTCCTCGATGTTGAGGTGGTAGGTGTCGAGTGCGAGGCCGCACTCCTCGGGGAGGGCGTCGAGGGCCTGTTCCACGGTGTTGATCAGGCTTGTCTCGTACCGGTTGAGGGGTTCGACGGCGAGGCGTACGCCGTGCTCTGCCGCGTACGCGATGACGGGGCGCAGGTTCTCCCGGAGTTCGGCGAGGACGGAGCGCCGCTCCCGCGCGTCGAGCTTCCAGGTGCGTCCCACGGAGGCGTAGGCGGGGCCGCTGACGGTCGGGGAGCCGACGGTGACCGCGACGTCGACACAGTGCCGCAGGTAGTCCTGGGTATCGCGGACGGTCTCGGGCGGGGCGGCGACGAGTTCCCGGCCGGGTGGCATGACCAGCACGACCGAGGCGGCGAGGTCGTGGTGATGCAGGAGTCCGGCGGTGCGGTCCGCGGACCAGTCACCCCGCTGCTCGACCGGGAGCTCGATGGTGTCGAAGCCCCAGTCGGCGATCCGCGGGACGAGCAGGGCCAGCGAGTCGTCGGTCGACGGCGAGTCCCACACCCAGGTGTTGACGCCGATCGCGCGCATCTACCTGCCGCCCCAGGTCTGCGGGAAGCCGGGCATGGTCTCGCATCCGCACAGGGCGTAGTGCAGCGGAGGCATGCCGGGCCTGAGGTAGGTGGAGAGGTTGGCCTCGGTGATGGTCGGCTGCGGGAGGTTCCAGTTCTTCGGCACGCTCTCGCCGCCCAGCACCTTCAGGGCGGCGATGACGGGGGTGCGCCACTGGTAGGTCGGGTAGGTCGGGGCGATCGCCGTGAGCCTGGCGTCCTTCCACTTCTGCAGGAAGTCCTGCTGGTCCTCGCCGTTGATCGGCGGGACGGGCAGGCCCGCGTCCTCGAAGGCCTCGACGGCCGCGACGGACGTGGCGCCGGCGTCCAGCCAGACGCCGTCGAGCTTGCCGTGGCGCTGGATGTAGTTGGTGACGATGCTCTTGGTCTTGGCGGCGTCGCCGTCGGTGAACTCCACGCCCACGACGTCGAGCTTGCTGGCGTCGAAGGCGGCCTTGGCGGCGGACCAGCGCGTCTCCAGGACGTCCACGCCGGGCAGGATCCGCAGCGCCAGGATCTTGCCTCCGGGCTTGACCTTCTGGGTGAGGAACTCGGCGGCGTCCGCGCCGAAGGCGTACCCGCCGATCGGCTTGATGAAGGTGACCGGGCAGTCGGTCTGCACGCCTCGGTCGAAGACGATGACCGGGATCTTGGCGCAGGCGCCCTTGACGGCGGGGGTGAGCGTGGCGGTGGTGTTGGGCGAGACGATGAGCGCGTCGCAGCCCTTGGCCTGGAGCTCGGCGATGTCGGAGATCTGCTTCTCGTCCTTGCCCTCGGCGTCCAGGACGGTGAAGGTCTTGATCTCGGGGTGCAGCGCGGCCTCGGCCTGCATGGTCTTCCACCCGACCTGCCGCCAGGGGTTGTTGGTCGCCGCGTTGGAGAAGCAGAGGTGGTACCGGCCGGCCTTCCGGTACTGGGCGGTGTCGACCGGCTGGGGGTCGATGGCCTGCTCCCACGGCTTGTCGGCGGGGCCGGTCGGCTGCTTGGTGCGCATGGCCAACTGGGCCTCGTAGTCGGCCTGGACGAAGAACTTGGACTGGTCGCCGGTCTTCTTGGCGCCGGTGGAGGAACCGGCCTTGGCCGGGCCCGTCGGGGTGTCGGAGGAGCAGGCGGCGGTCAGCGGGAGCAGGGTGGCCAGTGCGGTGGCGGCGAGGACGCGTCTGTGGGAGGGCAGCATGATGGTCTCTCAGGTGGTGGAGGTGGTGGTGCGGCGGAGGAGGGCGGGCCGGGGGATCCGGAGCGATCCCAGGGCGACCGCGGCGATGAGGATCACGCCCTGGACGGTGAACTCCAGTGCCCCGGAGATGCCGTACAGGTTGAGCAGGGTGAACAGGGCCTGCAGGGTGAAGGCGCCGGCGATGGCCGCGACGACCGAGCCTCGGCCCCCGCCGAGGGCGACGCCGCCGAGGACGACGGCGGTGATCGCCTGGAACTCCAGGCCCTCGCCGACCTTCGCCGAGACACCGGCGAACCCGCCGAGCAGGATGGCGCAGACCGCGGCGGACAGGGCGGACAGCACGAAGGCGGTGGTCCTGACACGGTGGACGCGGACGCCGGACAGGGCGGCGGCGAGCGGGTTGTCGCCGGTGGCCAGCAGGGTGCGTCCGAAGTCGGCGCGCATCAGGGCGACGGCGGCGGCCACCGCGGCGGCGAGGACGATCACCGACCACGGCACCGGCCCGAGGGTGCCGCGCCCGAACTGGCGGAACTGCTGGGTCAGAGCGCCGCGCGGGGCGCCGTCCGTCCACAGGAAGACCGCGCCGGAGAGGACCAGCAGCATGCCGAGGGTGACGATGAACGAGGGCACCCGCAGCAGTGTGGTCACCAGCCCGTTGACCACCCCGACCAGGGCGGCGAATGTGAGCAGCAGCGCGATCACCGGCCAGGTGTTGCCGGGCTCGCCGTCGATCAGCCGGGCGGCGATGACGACCTCGGCGGTGACCAGCGAGCCGACGGAGAGGTCGAACTCGCCGGAGACGATCACGAAGTACTGGCCGGCGGCGAGGATCGCCAGCGGGGCCGCCCGCTTGACGAAGGCCAGGAAGCCGTTGGGTTCGAGGAAGTAGGGGTTGGCGACGGCGATCAGGACGAGCAGGACGGCCAGGACGCCGAAGATGGGCAGGTTGCGTCTCATCGTGCACGCCTCCGGCGGGCGTAGACCGCCAGGGCCGCGACGAGGACGACGCCTCGTACCACGTCCTTGGCGAAGGAGTTGATTTCGAGCTGGTTGAAGACGCTGTCGAGGACGGCCAGCAGCAGGACTCCCCCGACGGTGCCCGTGACGCCTCCCTTGCCGCCGGCGAGGACGGTCCCGCCGAGGACGACGGCGGCGATCGACTCCAGGTCGTAGCCGCCGTCGGTGCCGACGGTGGGCGCGCCTGCGCCGAGCCGGGCGGCGAGCAGCAGGCCGGCGGCGCCGGCGGTCAGTGAGCAGAGGACATGGGTGGCGACGATGACACGGTCGGTGCGCACCCCCGAGAGGCGGGCGAGCTCGGGGCCGCCGCCGACGGCGTGGATCCGGTGGCCGAGGGTGGTGCGGCGCAGCAGGATCCAGGCGGTGGCGGCGATGGCGAGCCACAGCAGGGCGGAGACGGGGACCGGGCCGACGCGGTCGTAGCCGAGGTGCTGGAAGGATTCGGGGGCCTCACCGGCAGGTCCGTCCCAGCGGTTCTCCAGGACGCCCTTGATGATGAGGGCGACGCCGAGGGTGGCGATGAAGGCGTGCACCTTCAGCCTGGTGATGACGAGCCCGTTGACCAGGCCGGTCAGGGCGCTGACGCCGAGGGTGGCGCCGATCGCCGGGAGGACTCCGTACTCGGCCATCGTCTCGGCGGCGACGAGGGAGCAGAGGCTGATGAGGTAGGCGACGGAGAGGTCCAGGGAGCCGGCGAGGATCGCCAGGGTCTGGCCGACGGCGACGATGCCGAGGACGGCGGAGCGCTGCTGGATGCCGACGATGTTGGCCTGGCTGAAGAACTGGCCGCCGTCGACGGTGAAGAGGATCCAGCCGAGCAGGAGCAGGGCGCCCAGGGCGAGGAAGACCGGCCGTGCGGGGTTGTCGGTGGTGAGGGCGCGGAAGGCGGTTCTCCTCGCCGGCGGGGCCTGGAGCTGCTGGGTCATGAGCCGGCCGCCAGGTGCATCACGGCTTCCTCCGAGGAGCCTGCGGGCAGGTGGCCGGCGATGCGCCCGTCCCGCAGGACGACGATGCGGTCACTCATGCCGATGAGTTCGGGGAGCTCGGAGGAGATCATCAGGACGGCCATGCCGTCCTCGGCGAGTTCCCGGACGAGCTCGTGGATGGCGGCCTTCGCCCCGACGTCGACGCCCCGGGTGGGCTCGTCGAACAGCAGGACCTTCGGCGCGACCGTCAGCCACTTGGCGAGGACGACCTTCTGCTGGTTGCCACCCGAGAGGTGGCGGATCTCCTGGTCGGGCCGCGGGGGTGCCAGGCGGACCCGTTCCAGCAGGTCCAGGACGGTCCTGCCGGTGCGGGCCTTGCCGGTGCGGCCCTTCAGGGTGCAGGCCTTGCGGGTGCGGGCGACCAGGAGGGCGTTGTCGCGTACGGACTGGTGCTGCACGATGCCCTCGCCCTTGCGGTCCTCGGTGACGAGGCCGATGCCCGCGGCGATGCCCTCCTGGACGGAGGCGGGGCGCCGGGGGGTCATCTCGCCGCGACTGAACGGCTCGGCGCCGAACAGGGCCTTGGCGAGTTCGGTGCGGCCCGCGCCCTGCAGCCCGGCGAGGCCCACGATCTCCCCGGCGCGCAGTTCCAGGTCGATGCCGTCCAGTCTGGTGTTGCCACCGCCGCGCACCGAGACCAGGACGTCGCCGGCCGGGCGGGTGGCACGTGGCGGGTAGTAGTCCGTCAGTTCGCGGCCGACCATCAGGCGGACGAGCTCGGCGGTGGTGAGCTCGCCGATCGGGCGGGTGGTGACCTTGGCGCCGTCCTTGAGGACGGTGACGCGGTCGGCGAGGTCGAAGATCTCGCGCAGGCGGTGGGAGATGTAGAGGACGGCGATACCACGTCCGCTGAGACGGCGGACCAGCCGGTACAGGAGTTCCACCTCGTGTTCGGCGAGGGCGGCGGTCGGTTCGTCCATGACGATGATCCGGGCGTCCACGGAGAGCGCCTTGGCGATCTCGACGACCTGCTGCCGGGCCACCGAGAGGCCGCGCACCAGGTCGCGCGGGCCGAAGGAGGTCTCGCCGAGTTCGTCGAGCAGGGCGTCGGTGGCCCGTTCCATGGCGGCGCGGTCGACCAGGCCGCGGCGGACGGGCTCCCGGCCGAGGAAGACGTTCTCGGCGACGGTCCGTTCGGGCAGGAGGGTGAGCTCCTGGTAGATGATGGAGACGCCGGCGCGCCGGGCGTCCAACGGGTGCTTGAACGTCACCGTCCGGCCGTCGAGTTCGATGGTGCCCTCGTCGGGGGTGTGCACGCCGGCGAGGATCTTCATGAGGGTGGACTTGCCGGCGCCGTTCTCGCCGATGAGGGCGTGCACCTCACCGGCGGCGACGTCGAGGTCGACCGCGGACAGCACCCGGGCGCCGGGGAAGCTCTTGCCGATGCCGGTCATCCTCAGCATGTGACCCAGCCGCCTTCCCGTACCGAGCGCAGGGCGGCGTCGGTGAGGTGGGCGGCGCGCGCGCCGTCCTCGAAGGTGGGCAGGCCCTCGCGGTGCTCGCCGCCGACGGCGGCGTAGGTGTCGGCGACGAGGGCGTCGAAGCAGTCGTGGAAGCCCTGGGGGTGTCCGGCCGGCAGCGGCGAGTACCGCTTGGCGGGCTCGGAGAGCGTCATCGGGTCGCGGACCAGGGCGTGGGAGGTGCCGCGCGCCCCGAGCCAGAGGTGTTCGGGGTTCTCCTGGTCGAAGGCGAGGCTGCCGGAGGCGGCGGAGATCTCCAGGAAGAGGCGGTTCTTGCGGCCGGGGGCGACCTGGCTGACGGCGAGTGAGCCGAGTGCGCCGCCCGCGGTGGCGAACTGGACGGTGGCGAGGTCCTCGGTGAGGACCTGTCCGTTGGTGACCCGGTCGGTGACGACCACGGAGGTCTGGGCGCAGATCCTGGTGATCCGGTCCCCCGTCACGAACTCGGCGAGGTCGAACCAGTGGGAGCCGATGTCGCCGATCGTGCGGCCGGGGCCGCCCTGTGCGGGGTCGACCCGCCAGTTGTCGTCGGTGGACTTCAGCAGCCAGTCCTGCAGGTAGCTGCCCTGGATGAGGCTGATCCGGCCGAGGCCGGCCAGGCGCGCCCTGGCCTCGCGGACCATCGGGTGGAACCGGTAGACGAAGGGGACGGTGGCCACCATCCCGGTCTCCCGGGCGCGTTCGGCCATCGCCGCGGCGGTGGGTGCGCTGGTGGCCAGAGGCTTCTCGCAGATCACGGCGAGTCCGGCGTCCAGGGCCCGGAGCGCGATCGGGGCGTGCAGGTGGTTGGGGGTGCACACGTGCAGGACGTCGATGAGGCCGGACCCGATCAGTTCCTCGGCCGATCCGAAGGCCTTCTCGGCGCCCAGCCCCTGGGCGCCTTCGAGGGCGCTGTCGAGGGTCACTCCGGCGATTCCCACTAACCGGGCGCCGGCTTGTCGGACGGCTCGGGCGTGGATCCGGCCGATGAAGCCTGTTCCGACGATCCCCACCCTGACTTTCGACGATTGTCGTCTTATGTCGAGCATGTTTCAGATCGTAGAGTTGGCTTCTGATGAGCGTCAAGCAAAAGTGCGATGAGACTTATGATTAGTCAGCTGACACTAAGTCACTAAGGCACGGACGACAGCGACCTTGAGGAGACACGGAGTTGACCATCGAAGCGGCAGGCGCGGGCGCACTTCTGGCGATCCTGCGCGACGGCCACGCTCGGACGCGCACCGAGCTGATGCAGCTCACCGGCCTCGCCCGGTCGACGGTGTCCCAGCGACTCGGTGCCCTTCTCGACCAGCGGTGGATCATCCCGACCGGCGACGCCATCTCCTCGGGCGGCAGGCCCGCGGTGGCATTCGCCTTCAACGCCGGCGCGAGGATCGTGCTCGCCGCCGACCTCGGGGCCACCCACGCGAGGATCGCCATCACCGACCTGGCCACCCGGGTCCTGGCCGAGCGGGGCCAGGACATGCCGATCACCCTGGGGCCGGAGCACGTCCTGGGCTGGCTGGTCGAGGAGTTCCTGGATCTGCTGACCGAGGCCGGGCTCACCCTCGGCAACGTCTGCGGAGTCGGCATCGGACTGCCCGGACCGGTTGCGCACACCACCGGACGGCCCGTCAACCCGCCGATCATGCCCGGGTGGGACGGCTTCGACGTCCCCGGATGGCTGGAGCCCCGGCTCGGCGCACCCGTCCTCGTCGACAACGACGTCAACATCATGGCGCTCGGCGAGCACTGGGCCGCCAGCCCCGAGGTCGAGCACCTGCTCTTCGTGAAGGTCGGCACCGGGATCGGCAGTGGCATCATCACCGAGCACCGCCTCCACCGGGGAGCCCAGGGCGCGGCCGGCGACATCGGCCACATCCGGGTCGCCTCCGCCGCCGACCAGCTCTGCCGCTGCGGCAACATCGGCTGCCTCGAGGCCGTCGCCGGCGGCGCGGCCCTGGCCGCCCGTCTGCGGGCCGAGGGCGCGGACGCCGACGACAGCCGGGCCGTGGTCACGCTGGTGCGCGCCGGCAACCCGAGGGCGATCCAGCTGATCCGCCAGGCCGGACGGGACCTGGGCGAGGTCCTGGCGGCGCTGGTGAACTTCTTCAACCCCGGGGTGATCGTCATCGGCGGCGACATCTCGGACGCGGGAGAACACCTGCTCGCCGGAGTCCGCGAGGTCGTCTACAGCCGCTCCCTCCCGCTGGCCACCCAGCACCTTGCCATCCGCGGGCGTGAACTCGGCGACCGCGCCGGCGTCATCGGAGCCGCCGTCATGGTCATCGAGCACACCCTCGACCCCGCGGTGGTCGACCGGGCCACCGCGGCCCCGGACCTGCGGGAACGCACGTCCCCGTGAGTCGACGGCGGCGGCAGGGCCGACGAGCGCCCGCCGCCACGAGGGCGCCGTAGGCTGTCGTGCTCGGCTCAGAAGCCGGCCCGCCGGAGACGATCGGCGCGTGATGGCGGCCGCTCGTCCCGGCGGGCATCATCCTTCACCGCTGGTCGAGGCTGTCCATGCCGCTCCGTCGGCCCGGGATCCGGCCGGGAGTGCGGGAGTTCGGGCTGCGTGAGTGGTACTCGGCCCTCGGGGCGGGGGCCGCCGGCGGGCGCGCGGTGCGGTGAACACCGCGAGCGCTCCGGAGGGAGGTGGTGGCATCGTCGCGTACCTCTGGAATGGAGGGTCAGGGGGAGGGGAGGGGTGGAGAGGTCGGCTCGCACTCGACGTGCGGGCCGGCGGTCGCTCGCAGGGCGCATGGAGTGCGGCTGTGCCCAGCCCCTCCCGATGCGGCCGCCGACGGCGATCGGCGGACGTTGCCGAGGCGTCACCCCGTGCATGGTCGCGCAACCGCTCAGCGCTGCTGAGAGTCTTGGGGCGGGCGCATCCGGCTGTCAAGACACCGGACGGCGCCCGCTCCACGACCTTGCGGGACCGGTGGATCACGCGGCGGCTCGGCGATCCGGACGTCCGGTCCCGATCCCACCCGGACCCCGGCGGGTGGGCGGGAAGGTCGGCGGGGTCCGGAGGGCAGACCTCACATAGACCCTCGATTGATGGGATGTCTGCTTGTAAGGCTGAGCGGTCGACGTTCCCAACTTTCGTCCTGAACTGGATTTTTCAAGAAATGAGCCTCAGGGGCCTGGACAGTCACCCGGACGTCCGCGTTACATTCATCCTGTGTCTCCGTGATTGAATCAGAGAGGCGACGCCCACGCGACACATCACTCCCGCTCGGGACCGGCACGAGGAACACCGATGAGACTCGGAGGCGCCCTTCTCTTCGGCACCTCGGCCCTGTTCGCACGGGCGTCGCTGAGCGCGTGCTGAGGCAATGACGCGTCCGCCGCGTCGAACGGCGCGCCGCTCGTGGGGTGGCCTGCCTCGGGGTGCGCGTGGGCCCGGTTGCCGCCGTGTTTCCGCCTGGCTCGGCGGCTTCCGTCGACTCCACCGCCGCTACGAGCGCGGGACCGACCACTTCGCCGCTTTCGCTGGCATCGCCGCAGCCGTCCTATGCCTCCCCAGAGTCACCACACGAGATCACTTCTTATGCGGACCATCTGACGCGCTCCTCCTGGCGGGCCTACGGTGAGAAGAGAGTGCGGTGCCGCGGGTGGTGCTGCCTTTCCGCACAGGAGGTTCCTCGGATGGCGGTCGGGCGCCGGGGGCCGGCAGCGGCGCGGGGTTCGCGTTCGTGGGGGAGGGATGCGGAGCTGGCGCACGTGGCGGGCCTGCTCGGCACCCGTCCGGCAGTGGTGATCGTCGAGGGGGAGGCCGGGATCGAAGGTGTCATCCGCTGCGCGAGCCGCTGCCGTTCGGGCCGGTGGCCGATGCCCTGCGCGCGGCCGGCCGCGGTTGGTGCAGCGGGCGCAGGCGCTGCCGCGCTCGGTGGGCGCCCTGGTCGCTCTACTGCCCGATCTCGCCGATCGGCTTCCGGCGCCGGAGGGTGCCCCGGATGCGGCGGGGGCGCGCCGGCGAGCCGGCCGCGGGGCGCGGGTCCGGGCAGTTCGGCGTAGCGCGCCGCGATGTGCTCGGCGACGGTGTGGGGGTCGGCGACGCCGTCGGCCTGGCCGGCCCCGGTGCCGGTGCGGTGGGTGAAGCGGCCGGCCGGTACGTACGCGCCGTCGCGCAGCAGCCGCAGGTAGGGGATGCGCAGCCCGTGGTCGACGATGAGCCGCTCGGCCAGGTCGGGGGAGAAGACGTCGTCGAAGTCGTCGAGGCCCCGGGTGTGGAGGGGTTCGTTCTCCCAGGCCGTCCGCAGGGCCTTGACGTCGTGGACGAGGCGTTCCAGCGCCATGGTGGTGGCTCCTCAGGGGGTCAGCAGCCGGATGTTCCCGGGGTTGTTGAGGACGAGGTGCGGTCCGTGAGGTCGGAGAGGTCGGCGAAGCCCCGGTCGGGGAGGTGCGGGACCAGGGAGGGCGCCGACCAGCGCGCTGCCAGGTGGCGGTGCGTCGACGGCGCCGCGGCCCGCGGCTCGTACCCGCAGGTGACGGGGGTCGACCTGCGCGCCGCGGAGTACGGGCGCGCGTGCGCGGCCCTGCTGAGCGACCTGCTGTCGGGCACGGCGCAGCCCGGAGCGGTGCGTCGGCACGACTGGGCGCTGCGGATCCGCGCCTCCACCGCCGGGCGCGGCTGACGCCGGACAGTGTGGGCACGCTCTCCGGCTCGGGCCGGTCCGCGGGTGTCCACTGCGGACGGAACTCCCTGAGCCCGGAGGGGGGTCACTGACCTGGGGCGATGACGCCCTTCCGCTCCTTCGCCCGCCCAGGGCCGGCGACCTCGCGAAGGAGAAGTTCCGTGAGGCACACCGGTAGGCAGGCCATGGGGGGAGGCCGTCGCCTCTCGCTCGCACCCCGTACCCGGCCGACAGGTGGCATACCGAAGGCCGTTCCGGAGTCGTCCGAGGTGAGGTGGACTCCGCGGTGCCTCGAACGAGCCCGTCAGCGAAGTACGGTGGATCCGGGCGTCGTGATGTGACGCACGATCCCTTGACCGGGTCTTTCCCGTCTCGCCATGATGGATCGTCATGTTGTGACTCCGCCCGCGGGGGAAGTCCGGTTCGAATCCGGCGCTGACCCGCAACGGTAGGCCTCCGACCCCGCGTCGGCGGCGAGCCCGAGTACCCGTCGGCGGAGGTGTGCCAACCCCTCCTCCCGTCGTGGTCTGCGGGCCGGAGTTCCCGACGGCTGCCCGTTGCCAGGTGGACCCCGCGCGCCCAGGCCCGGAAAGGCAGCCCATGCCCGTCCGCCACCGGACCCTCGGCCTCCTCGCGATACCCGCGCTCGTCCTCGGCGCCGTCCTGCCCGCCTCGACCGTCGCCGCCGCCCAGGAGCAGGGCGCGGGGACGGGCACGACCTACCGGCCCGACGCCGCCGCGGCGGGCTGGCTCGCCGGACAGTTGGTCGGCGGCGACCACTTCGAGTCCGTCTTCGACGGCACCGCCTACCCCGACCAGGGCCTCACCATCGACGCCGTGCTCGCCTTCGCCGCCTCCGGCACCGCCGACCAGGCGGCGGCCCGCGCCACCGCCTGGCTCGCCAGGCCCGAGATCCTCTCCGGCTACCTCGGCGACGGAACCACCGAGGCGTACGCGGGCGCCACCGCCAAGCTGCTGCTGGCGGTCGAGGTCCGCGGCGAGAACCCGGCGGCCTTCGGCGGTGTGGACCTCCCGGCCCGGCTGCGCTCGCTGCTGGCCGCCGACGGCCGGTTCTCCGACCGCTCGCAGTGGGGCGACTACAGCAACGCGTTCGGGCAGTCACTCGCGCTGATCGCCCTGAAGCGCACGCCCGGCGGCGCACCGGCGGCGGCCGTCGACTTCCTGGCGAACAGCCAGTGCGCCGACGGCGGCTACCCGGTGGCGTTCGGCCAGGCCGCCTGCACCAGTGACCCGGACGCCACCGCGCTGGCGGTCCAGGCGCTGGCCGCGACCGGCCGCACGGCCAAGGCCCAGGCCGGACTCGGCTGGCTCACCGCCCACCAGGGGGCCGACGGCGGCTTCGCGGCGGCCGGCGCCGCGGCCTCCAACGCCAACAGCACCGGCCTCGCGACCGAGGCACTGCTGTCCGGCGGCCGGTACGGGGCGGGCCTGAAGGGCTGGAGCCGGCTGGTGAAGTTCCAGCAGGGCTGCTCGGCCGACCCGGCCGTGCGCGGCGCCGTGGCCTACGACGCGAACGGGTTCAACGCCGCCACCGCCCCGCGCGCCACCGCCCAGGCCGTGCTGGGGCTCTCCGGCAAGGGTCTGGCCGAGCTGACCGCGCACGGCGCCCGCCCCACCGCCCCCGTCCTGGCCTGCCCGGCCGCCTGACCCCGTGAGGAGCACACCGATGACCAGGCCCCCCGCCCGGCGCACCCTCGGCGCGCTCGCCGCCGTCGCCGCCCTCACGGCCGCGCTGCTCGGCGCCGGTACCGTCCGGGCGCCGGAGGCGAGCGCCGTCGCCTGCGACGGCACCACCGGCGTCACCGTCGTGGTCGACTTCACCGCCCTCGGCGGCGGCATCGAGACCGGCTGCGCCCCCGGCGACCCGGCCAGCGGACTCGCCGCGCTCGGCGGCGCCGGCTTCCCGTACGCCTTCCACCCGCGTTTCCCGGGCTTCGTGTGCAAGATCAAGGCGCTGCCGACGACCTGCACCAACCCGACCGGGACCGCCTACTGGTCGTACTGGCACGCCCAGCACGGCGGCCCCTGGTCGTACAGCACGCTGGGTGCGGGCAGCTACAACCCGGCGCCCGGTGACGTCGAGGGCTGGTCCTTCGGTGCGGGCACCCAGCCGGGCATCACGGCTCCCTGACCGCCGTACGCCGACAGCCGTACGTCCCCCCGATGCCCCGGCCGCCGTGAGGGGAGGCCGGGGCATCGGGGGCATGCCGTACGAGGACCCACCGGCGCCGGACGGGACGCCCGGGTGCTCAGGTCGGCGAGCCGTGTGATCGATCTGACGGTCCGTTGACTGTCGTTTCGACCCTGTGGTCTGATGAGCTGGTTTTTCACCCTCGGCGCTCAGGGGAAGCCGGTCCGAATCCGGCGCTGACCCGCAACCGTGGATCCATCCCCAGGGATGGATGAGCCGGAATGCCTGAGCCGGGGGTCTGTTCACGGAGCACTTGCGTCGTCGCGGACTACGACGCGGTCAGGACGGCGCCCGCACCCGGGCGGCCGTCGACTGCGTCGTTTGTCCCCGCGTCGACCGACCAGGGGGTTCGCCGATGAGGGCCAGCAGCAGTCGTCCACGCCGAAGGAGCAGGGGCAGAGCGTCCCTGCTGGTCACCGGGACCGTCGTGGTCGCCGCGTGCGGCACGGTCCTGCTCGGACATCCGGGCGCCGCACTGGCCGACCCGGTCGCGGGGAGCACCCCGGACCTGGCCAAGGGCAGCCGCTACCTGACGGATCCGGCGCACCTGGTCGACGGCCACTACTACGAGGCCTTCCCGGCCTTCGCCGACTTCGGCCTGACCATCGACGGCGCCTTCGCGCTCGCCGCCACCGGCACCGACGACCCCGCACTGCGCGGGATCGTCGACTTCCTCGACCACCAGGGCAAGGACCCCAACGAGCGTACGGTGAACGACTGGACCGGCATCGGCACGGAGTACGCCGGCGGCGGCTCGATCGGCAAGGAGGCGCTGCTCGCCGAGGTGGTCGGACGCGACCCGCGCGCCTTCGGCGGCCACGACCTGATCGCCGCCCTCGCCGCGATGGTCTGCGCCAAGGCCGATCCGGACACCGGCTGCGCGGCGCCCGGCAACTACACCTACGCCACCTCGGTGTTCTCCCAGGCGCTCGGCGTCATGGCCCAGCTGCGGGCCGGCGACGTGGCCAACGCCGCCGCCCCGATCGGCCACCTGAAGAGCCTCCAGCGCGCCGACGGCTCCTGGCCGAGCCTGATCCCCGCCACCGGCGACTCCGACGTGGACAGCACGGCGATGGCCGTCATGGCCCTTGCGCTCGTCCCCGGGGACGAGGCCGGCCGGGCGGTCGACAAGGGACTCGGCTGGCTCGCCGCCCAGCAGCTTCCCGACGGCGGATTCCCCGGTGCGGCCGGCCACTCGACCAATTCGACGGCCCTCGCCGTCCAGGGCATGACGCTGCGCAAGGCCGCCCACGGCGAGCAGATCGCCAAGGCGCTCGACTTCCTCGCCGGCCAGCAGAACGGCGACGGCGGCTTCAACGTGGCGTCCGCCGGGCAGCAGGGGTCGGACGTCCGGGCATCGACACAGGTGCTGGGCGGTGCCACCGGCATCTCCTTCGGCACGCTGTACCGGAACCTCGCCGGCACACCGACCCCGACCGGTACACCCACGGGGACACCGACCCCCACGGGGACACCGACCCCGACCGGCACACCGACGCCCACGGGCACGCCGACCCCGACCGGGACGCCGTCCGCCACCGTCACGGCGACGGCCACGAGTACGAGCACGAGTACGAGCACGAGTACGAGCACTCCGACGGCGAGCGGTTCAGCCACCTCCACCGCGGTCCCCTCTCCCGGCGAGGGCTCGGCCGTCCGGCCGTCCGACACCCCGGCGGCCGGCCCGGGCTCGGGCGCCGACCCGGTCCGCGGAGCGGGTGCCTCCGCCGGTGGTGCGTCCGACCGCGCGGGCAGCCTGGCCGGGACCGGCACCGAGGCGCCGGTACTGACGGGGGCCGCGGGGCTGCTGACCGCGCTCGGCGCCGCGGGCGTCCTCGCCGCCCGCCGCCGCACGGCCTCCGCCCCGGGACGTCACCGGTGAGCCGGCGACCGGGCCGGCTGTTCGCGGCCGCCGCCCTGACCTTCGTCCTCGCCGTCGGCGGTGTCGGGGCGGGGACGGCCCCGGCCGCCGCGACGGCACTGCCGATCGAACAGTGCACCACGACCTCCGGCGTGGTGCTCGCCGTGGACTTCAGCCGGTGGGGAGGCCCGCTGCTGCGCTCCTGCGGGACCACCCCGACCACCGGGTACGCCCTGCTCAACCAGGGCGGCTGGAAGACCACCGGGACCGGGCACGACGGTCCGGCCTTCGTCTGCCGGATCGGCTACAGCGGCTTCCAGGGCGGAAAGCAGTTCCCCACCCCGGACCAGGACAAGTGCGTCCTGACGCCCCCGGCCACGGCCTACTGGTCGTACTGGCACGCGGACCCGGGCCAGAACGACTGGTCCTACAGCCAACTCGGCGCGATGAGCTACCGGCCGAAGCCCGGCAGCGTCGACCTGTGGGTCTTCGGTGGCACCGACATCGAGGGCACCGAGGGACGCCCGACCGTCTCGCCGGACAGCGTTCGGGCACGCAACACCACCCCGGGAGGACCGGCCGTCACCCCGGACCCGCCCCAGCCCCCGCCTCCGGCCGCAGGGGGAGCAGCCGGAGGTGCCACCAACGGTGGCGGTGGTGGTGGCACCGGCGGGGCAGGCGGCACCACCGGCGGACCGGCCGGTGGCACGAAGCGCCCGCCCTCGGGCGCCGGAACGGGCGGTGGCACGACCCCGGCGAGCCCGGCGGCCGAGGCCGGCGCACCGCCCGCCCCGCAGCCGGCGGATGCCGGAGTACCGGCGACCCCGGTCGAGGCGCCCGTTGCCCAGCCGACCGACACCCCGCCCGCCGGCGACACCGCCACTGCGGCGCCGACCGTCACCGGGAGCCCGTCACCCGCGAACGCCGCCGGACCGGTGGTGGTGGACGCGGCCCCGGCCGCCGACGCCCCGCACGACTCCGGGTCGATGCTGCCCGCCGTGGTCGGAGCCGTCCTCGTCGTGGTGCTCGGTGTGGCCACCGTGGTCACCGGGCGCCGGCGCCGCCGGCAGGCCGAGTGATCGGGTGATCATGATCGACAAGCACCTCGCCCGCCCCGGACGCGGCCCGGGAGGCCGGCGCAGCCCACGTGACCTGCACCCGCTGGCCTGGTGGGCCTGGGCGCTGGCCCTGGCGACGGCGGCCAGCCGCACCACCAACCCGCTGCTGCTCCTGCTCGTCCTCGCCGTTCTCGGCTACGTGGTCACCGCCCGGCGCACCGAGGCCCCATGGGCCCGCGGGTTCGCCTACTACCTGTGGCTGGCGCTGACGGTGGTGGCGATCAGGGTGGTCTTCCGGTGCGTCTTCGCCACCGGCATCACCCCCGGCGACCACCTGCTCCTCTCGCTGCCGCACATCCCCACCCCCGCCTGGTACGCGGGCATCGAGATCGGCGGCCCGGTCTCGCTGGAGGCCGTGCTCTCGGCGGCCTTCGACGGACTGCGACTGGCCTGCCTGATCTGCTGCATCGGCGCCGCCAACACCCTGGCCAACCCCAAGCGGGCCCTGCGGGTGCTGCCGGGGGCGCTGTACGAGCTGGGCGTCGCCGTCACGGTGTCGCTCAGTGTCGCGCCGCAGCTGGTGCAGAGCGTCCAACGTGTCGCCCGGGCGCGGCGGTTGCGCGCAGGGCGGCGCAAGGGCGTCCGTGCGATGCGGAGCATCGTGGTGCCGGTCCTGGAGGACGCACTGGAACGTTCACTGCACCTGGCCGCCGCGATGGACTCGCGCGGCTACGGCCGCTCCGGCACCGCCTCGCGCCGCTCCCGCCGGCTCACCGGCGCGCTGATGCTGCTCGGCATGTGCGGCCTGTGCGCCGGGGTGTACGGCCTGCTCGACGGTACGGCCCCCGCCGCACTCGGGCTCCCGGCCTTCCTCACGGGTGCGGTCCTCTGCGTGGCGGGCCTGCTGCTCGGCGGACGGCGGGTACGGCGTACCACCTACCGGCCGGACCGCTGGCGGGCCGCCGAGTGGGGCGTCGCCGGGTGCGGCGTGACCGCCGCCGTACTGCTGTGCGCCACCGTCGGCTACGACGCCACCGATCTCAACCCCTCCCTCCACCCGCTGGCCTGGCCGGCGCTGCCACTCGTCCCGGTACTCGCCCTGCTGCTGGCGGGCGCCGCCGGGATCGTCTCCCCGCCCCCGGGCCGCACGCCCCAACCCGCCTCCGTGCCCAGACCGCGCCCGACCGCGCGCACCGGCGGCGCCACGACCGACCGCACGACCTCCGAGGTGAGCACGTGATCCGATTCGACCGGGTCAGCGTGGTGTACGACGGCGAGACCACGCCCGTCCTGCGCGACGTCGACCTGCACATCCCGGAGGGCGAGCTCTGCCTGGTGGTCGGCCGCACCGGCGTCGGAAAGTCCACCCTGCTCGGCGCCGTCAACGGCCTCGTGCCGCACTTCACCGGCGGCACCCTGCGCGGCAGGGTCAGCGTGGACGGCCGCGACACCGCCCACCACCCGCCGCGCGAGCTCTCCGACGTGGTCGGCGTGGTCGGCCAGGACCCGCTGGCCGGGTTCACCACCGACACGGTGGAGGAGGAACTGGCCTACGTCATGGAGCAGTTGGCGATCCCGCCGGAGGTCATGCGCAAGCGCGTCGAGGAGACCCTGGACCTGCTCGGCCTGGCGGACCTGCGCCACCGCGCCCTGTACGAGCTCTCCGGCGGCCAGCAGCAGCGCGTCGCCATCGGCTCCGTCCTCACCGCCCACCCGCGCGTCCTGGTCCTGGACGAGCCGACCTCCGCGCTCGACCCGACCGCCGCCGAGGAGGTCCTGGCCGCGATCACCCGGCTGGTGCACGACCTCGGCGTCACCGTCCTGCTGGCCGAACACCGCCTGGAGCGCGTCGTCCAGTACGCCGACCGGGTCGCCTACCTGCCCGGTGACGGCACCGTCGTGCACGGCCCCCCGGCGGAGGTCTTCCGGGACACCGCGATCGCGCCGCCCGTCGTCGGCCTCGGCCGGCTGGCCGGCTGGCGACCGCTGCCGCTGTCCGTCCGCGATGCCCGCCGCGCGGCCGCGCCGCTGCGTGAGCGGCTCACAGGTGTGCCGGTTCCCCCGCCGCGCCGGGCAGCCGCGGCGGGGGAGCCGGTGCTGGAGGCGAGGGGTGTCGTCGTCCGATACGGTCCGGTGGCCGCCGTCCGGGAGGCCGACCTCTCGTTGCGCGCCGGCGAGGTGACCGCGCTAATGGGGCGCAACGGTTCCGGCAAGTCCTCGCTCCTGTGGGCGTTGCAGGGCTCCGGGCCCCGCCAGGGCGGCAGCGTGAAGGTCACCGGCGCGGATGGCGGGCCGGGCAAGGACCCCAAGCGCCTTCCCGTCGCTCGCGCCCGGCAGTTGGTCGGGCTCGTCCCGCAGACCCCCACCGACCTGCTGTACCTGGAGACGGTCGCACAGGAACTCGCCCAGAGCGACCTGGAGTCCGCCCGGGACGACGGGCCGACCGCGCGGCAGATCCTCGACCGCCTGGCCCCGGGGATCCCGGACGACACCCACCCCCGGGACCTGTCCGAAGGGCAGAAGCTGGCGCTCGTCCTGGCGATCCAACTCGCCACCGCGCCGCGTGTGGTGTTGCTGGACGAGCCCACCCGAGGGCTCGACTACCACGCGAAGGAGGCGCTCACCGGCATCGTGGACGCCCTCGCCGCCGAAGGCCGGACCGTCGTGGTCTCCACCCACGACGTCGAGTTCGTCGCCTCCACCGCCGACCGGGTCGTGGTGATGGCCGAGGGCGAGATCGTCGCCGACGGTCCCACGGCCGAGGTCATCGTCGCCTCACCCACGTTCGCGCCCCAGACCGCCAAGATCCTCGCTCCGCTGGCCTACCTGACCACCCGGCAGGTTACCGAGGCCCTCGAACCGGCGGAGGCCGCCCGGTGACCGCCGTCCGGATCCCCGGCCGGGCCCGCGTCGTGATCGCTCTCTCCGCCTTCATCGGCCTGGTCGCCTTCACCTGGCCGTTCGTCGTCGCCCCCGGGAAGTTCGGCTCCTCCTACGCCCCGCCGCTCATCTTCGGCGCGCTGCTCGTCCTGGTGCTCGCCGTCGTCATCGCCGAGATCTCGGCCGGCGGCATCGACGCCAAGGCCCTCGCCATGCTCGGCGTCCTGTCGGCCGTCAACGCCGGGCTCAGACCTCTCGGCGCCGGGACGGCCGGAGTGGAGACGGTCTTCTTCACCCTCGTCCTGGCCGGCCGCGTCTTCGGCCCCGGCTTCGGCTTCACCCTCGGCTGCACCTCCCTGTTCGCCTCCGCCCTGCTCACCGGCGGCGTCGGCCCCTGGATGCCCTACCAGATGTTCGGCTGCGCCTTCGTCGGCATGCTCGCCGGGCTGCTGCCGAAGGCCCGGCCCCGCCTGGAGGTGCCGATGCTGGCCGTGTACGGGGCCTTTTCCGGCTACCTGTTCGGCTTCCTGCTCAACCTGTCCTTCTGGCCGTTCTCGACCGACCCGAACAGCTCGATCGCCTACCTCCCCGGCCTGCCGTTCACCGAGCAGTGGCACCGCTACCTGCTCTTCGACCTGGCCACCTCGCTGGGCTGGGACACCGGTCGGGCCGTCACCACCTTCACCGCCGTCCTCATCGTCGGGCCGGCCGTCCTGACCGTCTTCCGCCGAGCGGCCCGGCGCGCCAACTTCGAACCCGCTGTGCGCTTCGAGGCTTCGTACGGTCCCGACACCACGGTGGGGCCGCACACCGCCGCGCAGCCCACCGGGCAGGCGCGCTCCTGAACCGACGAAAGGTCAATTATCGTGCCCAAGAACGCGAAGCCCCGGACGACGACGCTGAACGGTGTGAACGTCGTCATCCTGACTCCGGAACAGTACGCCGGACTGGAATCAGCACGCCGCCGGCTGGGCGGAGCACAGGCGCACGTCGCCAGAATGAAGCTCGACCTTGACAGGAACCGGCAGCTGCCGGGCGAGGCCCAACGCGTGCTGGCGAGCGTCCCCGCCGACCAGATCGAACGGCTGGGGGGGCCAGTTGGGCCCGGGACGCGGCCTGCCCCAACTCATCGCGGACATTCGAGCCGCCCTGCCCTGCCGCGCCCGCCGGACACCTCGATGCTGACCTGACGGTCGGTCGGTCGGGCGCCACGTCGCACCGGAACAGGACCGGGGCCGAGGCCCCGAACCGCACTCACTCCCCGTGACGGGCGCGGGCTCGCGCGGGTCCGGCCCACACCCTCGTCATGGTGCGAGGAGCGGAGCACCCATCGCCTCGGCACGGGCTCGGCGCTGGGCGTGGACCTCCGCACGCCGCTCGGCGGTCTCGGCGAGCACGGCCCGGCGGACCCGGCCGGGCAGGCGGTCGATGTAGAGCATGCCGTCGAGGTGGTCGGTCTCGTGCTGGAGGCAGCGGGCGAAGTAGCCGGTGCCCTCGATCACCAGCGGGTTCCCGTCCTGGTCGAAGCCGCGCACGACGGCGCGGTCGGCACGGCCGAGTTCGCGTCGCGGGCCCGGTACGGAGAGGCAGCCCTCGCTCGTGTCGACCAGGCGGCGGGGGCCCGGGATTTCGTCGAGCACGGGGTTGAGGATGTGGCCGACGTGCCGGACGCCGTCGTCGTCGGGGCAGTCGTAGACGAAGAGACGCAGGTCGACGTCGACCTGGTTGGCGGCGAGTCCGACGCCCCGGGCCACGTACATGGTGAGGAACATGTCCTCGATCAGCCGGGAGAGCTCGGCGGTGCCGAACTCGGTCGCGGGCCGGCAGGGGCGGTGCAGGATGTCCTCGCCGACCTCGGTGATCCGCAGGACCCGGCCACGGTCGGCCTCGGGCGCGGTCCGCGGGTAGGAGTCGACGGGGTGGCCGAGCACGCGGACCCGTCGGTCCGCAGGGCTGTCCGCGCGGGAGGGTGAGGTCATGGCAGGGGCCTTTCGAGGAGTCGGGTCGGGGGTGCGGAGGCCCCGGACCTCCGGACCCGTCGGCGGGTGGCGGAGGTTCCGGGGCATCCGCGGGCGCGGCTAGCGCCCGGCGAGGAGGTTCGGCAGGGCTTCCAGAGCGCGTTCCAGCTCGGCCTCCGGCAGGCCGCCGCCCTGGGCGGTGTCCGCGTTGCCACCGCCGCGGCCGCCCAGCAGCTCGCGCAGCAGGCCGGCGGCCGACAGGCCCGTCTCGCGTGCGGCCGGGTTGAGCGCCACGATGAGCTGGCCGCCCTTGGCGCCGGTGCCGGTGACCGTCACCACACCGGGCCGCTCGCCGGGCAGCAGGTCGCGTACGGTCCGGGCCAGCAGCCTGGCGTCGGCCGGTTCCCCGCCCTGCCCGAGCCGGGCCACGAGCACGCCGCCGATGTCCCGGGCGGCGGGTGCGGCCTGTGCGGCGCGCTGGGTGATGGCGTCGCGGCGCAGTCGTTCGGCCTGCTGGTCGGCGGTCTTCAGACGGTCCAGCAGGACGGCGATGCGGTCGGGCAGTTCGGCACGGGGGGCCTGGAGTTGCTCGGCGATGCGCGCGGCGAGGTCGCGTTCGCGGGCGAGGTAACCGAAGCCGTCCAGGCCGACGGCGGCCTCGATGCGGCGCAGGCCGGCGCCGACGGAGGACTCGGCGGTGAGGGCGAGGACGCCGATCTGGGAGGCGTGGGCCACGTGGGTGCCACCGCAGAGCTCACGGGACCAGGCACCGCCGATCTCGACCACGCGGACCTGCTCGCCGTAGGTCTCGCCGAACAGGGCGAGCGCGCCGAGCTCCTTGGCCCGGTCCAGGGGCATCCAGCCCGCGCTGACGGGGAGGTCGTCGCGCAGGGCGCGGTTGGCGGCCTCCTCGACCTCGCCGCGGGTGGCGGCGGAGAGCGGGCCGCGCCAGGGGAAGTCGAGGCGCAGGTAGCCGGGGCGGTTGTAGGAGCCGGACTGCAGGGCGGTCGGGCCGAGGACCTGACGCAGGGCGGCGTGCAGGACGTGGGTGCCGGAGTGGGCCTGGCGGGCGCCGAGCCGCCAGCCGGCGTCGACCTCCGCGTGCACCGGCGTGCCGGTGACCAGTTCGCCGCCGAGGACGCGGACCTGGTGGGCGACGAGGCCGGGCACGGGCCGCTGGACGTCGATGACCTCCAGCGTGGTGCCGTCGTGGGTGGTCAGGCGTCCCGCGTCCGGGGCCTGACCGCCGGATTCGGCGTAGAACGGGGTGCGGTCCAGCACGGCGGTACCCACCGAGCCCGCGCTCAGGGAGGGCACGGTCCCGCCGTGGGCGTCGAAGAGGGCGAGGACGGTGGACTCGGTGGTGAGGGTGTCCCAGGCCTGCCAGTCGGTGGGCCCGTGGTCGGCGAGCAGCGCGCGGTACGCGGTGGTGTCGGCGTGGTGGGCCTTGTTGGCACGGGTGTCCTGGCGGGCGCGCTCGCGCTGGGCGTCCATCAGTGCGGTGAAGCCGTCCCGGTCGACGCTCACACCCTGTTCGGCGGCGATCTCCAGGGTCAGGTCGACCGGGAATCCGTAGGTGTCGTGGAGACGGAAGACGTCAGCGCTGTCGAGGGCGGGCGCGGCGGCCTCCTTGGCCCGTCGGATCGCGGTGTCCAGCACGGTGGTGCCCTGGCGCAGGGTGGAGCGGAAGGCGTCCTCCTCCCCGTACGCGAGGTCGGCGATGCGCGCGTAGTCCGCGGCGACCTCCGGGTAGGCGTCGGCCATGCAGTCCCGGGCGACGGGCAGCAGCTCGGTGAGCGCGGGGTCCTGGTGTCCGAGCAGGCGCATCGACCGCACCGCGCGGCGCAGGATGCGGCGCAGGACGTAGCCGCGGCCCTCGTTGCCGGGGGCGGTGCCGTCGGCGAGCAGCATGAGGGCCGTACGGACGTGGTCGGCGACCACCCGCAGCCGCACGTCCGCCGTCGGGTCGGCGCCGTAGCGGACGCCGGACAGGTCGGCGGCGCGCGTCAGGACGGGCCGGGTCTGGTCGATCTCGTAGAGGTTGTCGACCCCCTGGAGCAGGGTGGCCATGCGTTCCAGACCCATGCCGGTGTCGATGTTGCGGCGCGGGAGTTCACCGAGGATCGGGTAGCCGGTCCTGCCGGTGCCCTCGCCGCGCTCGTACTGCATGAAGACGAGGTTCCAGAACTCCATGTACCGGTCCTCGTCGACGGCGGGGCCGCCTTCGCGGCCGAGCGCCGGGCCGCGGTCGTAGTACAGCTCGGAGCACGGGCCGCACGGCCCGGGAACGCCCATCGACCAGAAGTTGTCCTCGTCGCCGCGCTCGACGATCCGCTCGGACGGCAGTCCGCTGACCCTGCGCCAGATCGCCGCGGCCTCGGCGTCGGTGTGGTGGACGGTCACCCAGATGCGGTCGGGGTCGAGCCCGAAGCCGCCGTCGGCCTGCGAGGAGGTGGACAGTTCCCAGGCGTGGGCTATCGCCTTCTCCTTGAAGTAGTCGCCGAAGGAGAAGTTGCCGTTCATCTGGAAGAACGAGCCGTGCCGGGTGGTCCTGCCGACCTCGTCGATGTCGAGGGTGCGGACGCACTTCTGCACGCTGGCGGCCCGTGGCCAGGGCGCCTCGGCCTCGCCGGTCAGATAGGGCTTGAAGGGCACCATGCCGGCGTTGACGAAGAGCAGGGTCGGGTCAGGGGTCGGCAGTGGTGCGGACGGGACGACGGTGTGGCCGCGGGCGGCGAAATGGTCGAGGAAGCGGCGGTGTATCTCGGCGGTCTGCACGGGTGGCTCCAGGACGTGGGAGAGGGCCGGCGTAATGGTGGAGAGACGGACTCGCGGTCAGCGCGGGTAGCGGCGGCCCACCTCGGAGATCTCGCTCTCCCGGGGCCCGGCGCGTGTACCGGCCGGTCCGCGGCCGCCGGGCACGGCACTCGGCGGCGGGAGGGCGGTCGCCCTGTTCACGAGGGCGAGCAGCCCTCGGCGGGGCCGTGGGCGCCTATCTGTCATCGCGCGGCCCCCGCCGACGCTCCCCGCTGCGCCGGCACGGGTGTTCCGGGGTGGTGGGGGCCGAGCATGACGACCACCCCGCCGGGATGCGGCGCGGGGCTGGTGACCGGACTCCATCCGTGCCGCAGGTAGAAGTCCATCGGTCCGCCGGCGGCAGCCGCGGTGAGCAACCAGCACCGGCCGCCGGGCGCGTCCGTGGTCACCGCCCCCAGCAGCGCGCCCCCCGCTCCCCGGCGGGCGTGCTCGGGGTGGACCACCAGTTCGTCGATCTCGCGCGCGCCGCACAGCAGCTCGCGTGTCAGCCGCCCGCCGAGGCCGCCGCTGGCGAGGGCGTAACAACGGTCGGAGGGGAAGGGGTCCGGCGTGGTCCAGGCGGTGGCGAATCCGACGAGGCGACCGTCGGTGCGGTAGGCGGCGGCCGCGGTGAATCCGGGTCGGCCGCTGTCCCGGTCCAGCCGGGCGAGGTAGTCGTCGGCCTTGTGCGCGGGTTCGTTCCACGGCGGTCGGCCGAAGGCCTGCGCGTACACGGAGCGGATCTCCGCCCGCACGCCGAGCAGCTCGGTGCGGCCGACGCGGCGCACCTCGGTGGTGGTCATGCGACGCGGGCCGTGGCGCGCGGGGTGAGGGCCGCGTACTCCAGGGGCGCGGAGGGGTCGATCGAGAGGTCCGCGGGGGCGGGTGCGGCGCCGGACCGGACCAGCAGGTCGCCGATGGCGGCGATCATGGCGCCGTTGTCGGTGCACAGGCGCAGGGGTGGGACGCGCAGGGTGATGCCGGCGGCGGCGCAGCGTTGTTCGGTGAGGGCGCGGATGCGGGAGTTGGCGGCGACGCCGCCGACCACGACGAGGGTGCCGATGCCGTGGTCGACGCAGGCGCGGACGGCCTTGCGGGTGAGGGTGTCGGCGATGGCCTCCTGGAGGGCCGCGGCGGCGTCGGGGACGTGCGGCTCGGTGCCGGCGGCGCGTTGGGCCTCGACCCAGCGGGCGGCGGCGGTCTTGAGGCCGGAGAAGGAGAAGGCGTACGGGGGGTCGTTGGGTCCGCTGAGGGGGCGGGGGAGGCGGACGGCGTTCGGGTCGCCGTCGCGGGCGGCGCGGTCGATGGCGGGGCCGCCGGGGTAGGGCAGGTGGAGGATGCGGGCGACCTTGTCGAAGCATTCGCCGGCGGCGTCGTCGAGGGTGTCGCCGAGGTGGAGGATCGGGTCGCGGGCGAGGTCGCGGACGAGCAGCAGCGAGGTGTGGCCGCCGGAGACGATGAGCACGACGCAGGGGTTGGGCAGGGGTTCGCCGTCGAGGGTGGCGGCGGCGACGTGGCCGGCGAGGTGGTGGACGCCGTAGAGGGGGACGCCGAGCGAGAAGGCATAGCTCTTGGCGGCGGCGACCCCGACCTGGAGGGCGCCGGACAGCCCGGGTCCGGCGGTGACGGCGACGGCGCCGACGTCGGCGAGGGTCAGCCCGGCCCGGTCGAGGGCCTCACGGACGACGGGGGCCATCGCGTGGACGTGCGCGCGGGCGGCGATCTCGGGCACCACGCCGCCGTAGCGGGCGTGTTCGTCCATGGAGGACGCCACGGCCTGGCCGAGCAGCCTCCCGTTGTGGACCAGACCGGCGCCGGTCTCGTCGCAGGACGACTCGATCCCCAGCACCACCGGCGATCCCACCATGGCAGGGCTCCTTATTGCTTGTGGCTAGTAACTGCAACTATTGTGCAATAAAGCTCGCGTTGCGGTGGTGGGCAGCCCGCTGTGGGGGCTGCCGGCCGGCCCGGTTCTCTCTCGCGGCCCCGAAGACGTCATGCCCTCCGAGCCGCCGCGTGGTGGCGGCCCGGAGGGCATGACGTTCGGAGTGCTGCTCAGTTCGTCGGTTCGACGCGGGCGTTCCAGCGCTGTTCGACGTTGCTGAGGCGCCAGTAGGCGAGGGCGCAGGCCCAGACGACGACGAACAGGCCGACGATGACGTAGCCGACGTTGTCGAGGCTGATGTCGGCGATCCAGGTGCTGACCGGGTCGGTGAGGTCGAGCTTCTCGTGGAGCACGCCGACCAGCTCGATGGTGCCGATGAGGAAGGCGACGGCGATGGACAGGCCGGTGATGGTGAGGTTGTAGTAGACCTTGCGGACCGGGTTGGAGAACGCCCAGTGGTAGGCGAAGTTCATGAAGGTGCCGTCGAGGGTGTCGAACAGGCTCATGCCGCAGGCGAAGAGCAGCGGCAGGCAGAGGATCGCGTACCAGGGCAGGCCGGAGGCGGCGCCGGAGCCGGCCATCACCATGAGGGCGACCTCGGTGGCGGTGTCGAAGCCGAGGCCGAACAGCACCCCGAGCGGGTACATCTGGCCGGGCCGGGTGATGGCCTTGGTGAGCCGGCCGAGGATGCGGTTCATGAAGCCGCGCTCGTCGAGGTGCTTCTCCAGCTGCTTCTCGTCGAACTGCCCGGCCCGCATGGCCTTGTACACCTTGTAGATGCCGGCCAGGGCGAAGAGGTTGAGGGCGGCGATCAGGTAGAGGAAGGTGCCGGAGACGCTGGTGCCGATCACGCCGAGTACGCCGTGGACGCTGGACTCCTCGTCGACCAGGGTGCCCGCGAACTGGGCGCCGGCCGCGACGAGGGCGGCCATCGCCATCACGATGCTGGAGTGGCCGAGGGCGAACCAGAAGCCGACCGAGATGGGTCGCTGGCCGTCGGCCATCAGTTTGCGGGTGGTGTTGTCGATGGCGGCGATGTGGTCGGCGTCGAAGGCGTGCCGCATGCCCAGGGTGTAGGCGGTGACGCCGAGGCCGACGCCGAACACCTGGGTGCCGACGGTGTAGTCGTTCGGGGCGACCAGCAGGAACAGCGTGCCGAAGGCGACGACGTGCATGGCGACGATGACGCCGAGCAGCCCGGCGGTGCGGATGGTGTCCTGGCGCTGCCAGCGTGGTGGCACGGTCGATGACGGCTTTTCGTCGGTGAGGGTCATGACGGGTTGGCCTCTCCAGCTCCTCGATGGGGGCACCCCCGGCTGAGGTCGGGGGAGTCGTGCACGCCGTGGCCGGTCTCCTGGCTCTGGGTGGACGGCGCCGACCGTGTCCGGGCAGCGCCGAGCGTGCCCCTGCCTCGCCTTCCCGGTGCCGTACGGCACCCGTGACTGCCCGCTGGCGCGGACCCGGCAGGGGCACTTCCCGTTCACAGTGGCGAGGGCCGCTCCGGAATCGGCCCCTGAGGGGGCGTCACCGGTCTTCCCGAGCACCACGGCGCGGACCACCGTAGGGGCAGGGTCCGCTTCTCAACAAGCTTGCGCAGTTGCGCATAGGTTGCAATAACGCAACGTGGCGGCATGCGTACGACACCGGGGGGCGGGGGTGGGACGGGCGATCGACGGTGCCGCGGTGCGGTCGGCGGCTGCGGCGGTGACCGACCGGGACGGTACTGCCCGGCCCGGAGCTCGTCCCCGGGGCGGAGCCGGTCCGGCTGGTGTCCAACTTCCAGAACGGTCTCAAACGGCTCCCGGTCCGCTGGCGGCGCCCGCCCGGCTGACGCGGGCGCGGTCGCCCGGGGGAGGGGTGAGGGCCGGCCGGAGCGGTGTGGTGACCGGGTCGGCGTCGCGCAGCGGGTGGCCGCTGCCGTGCCAGACGGAGAGCACGTAGGCGCTGAACGGGTGGTGGGCCCAGCGTTCGGGGACCCGCAGGACGAGCCGGTAGGCCTCGGGCTCCTCCTCGCCGGGGTTCGGGGCGGGGGCGGCCGGGAGGTCGCCGGACTCGGCCAGCAGCCGGTGGACGTCGGCGGGAAGGGTGAACACGGCCTGCCGGGGGCGTCCGGTGAGGGTGGTGCGCAGTACGGCGGTGGCGGCCAGGTCGGCGGTGAGCAGCGCGTCGAGCTCCGCCTCGTCGACGGGTGCGCCGCCCGGGACCGACGGGCCGGCGGGGAGCCGGAGCAGGGCCCGGACCAGGCCCGCGAGGTAGCGGCGCAGCGCGTCCGGGTCCGCGACCGTCAGGCGGCGCAGGATGGCCTGGTAGTGCAGTTCCTCCGGCACCCCCTGGTCGCGGTCGGCCTCCCGGAGCAGCGTCCGGTCGACGGCGTCCGGGTCGCGCCAGCCGGCCCGGTAGTCCGCGGCCAGCACGCGGACCTCGGCGTGCAGGGGGCCGAGGGCGTCGGGGTCGTGCGGGTCCTGGATGCCGTGCGGGCCCCGGAGGTCGTGCGGGTCGTCGAAGAGCAGGGCGCGCAGGCCGTCGAGCAGATCGACCAGCCTGGCGCCGGTGGCCTGGTGCAGGCGGCGCAGGGTGCAGCGCAGCAGGACCTTCTGGAAGAGGCTGAGCGTCAGGCGCAGTTCCAGCCCCCACCGCCACTCGTCCTCCGTCATCGAGGCGTGGCCGACCACGACGTCGGCGACCAGCTCCGGGTTGCTGATGTCGGCGGGCATCCGCCGGGTGACCAGGCCCTGTTCGGTGCGGAACCGGGCGTGGCTGAAGTCCGTGTTGTTGAGCAGCAGCAGCGGGTAGACCACCGGCGAGCCGCCGGCCCGCAGCACCTCCTCGATCCCGTCGAGGAAGGTCCGCGGGGTCTCCCCGGGCAGGCCCCAGATGAGGTCGGTGTAGGTCGGGATGCCGAGCTCCCGGAACGCCTGCTGCATCCGGTGGTAGTGCGCGGGGCGGATGTTGGACCGGTTGGCGATCTCCAGCACCTCGGGGTCGAAGGACTGGGTGGACAGCGTGATCGCGCCGGTCAGCCCGGCCTCGTGCAGGATGCGGGCGATCTCCACCACCCGGTCCGTGGTGTTCTTCGCCCAGTTGGTCATGACCAGGATGCGCTTGTCGTACCGGCGGCAGAGGTCGACCAGGATCCGGGCGATCTCCCGGTCCCGCGGCAGCAGGCCGAAGTTGGCGTCGGCGATGAACAGGGACGCCCCGTCGGGGGCCAGCCGGACGATCCGGTCGAGTTCGGCCTCGATCCGCTCCAGCGGGAACTGCCGGACCTTGGCGTTGGTCGCGCCGCCCCAGTAGCAGAAGGCGCAGCTGTACGGGCAGCCGCGGTTGGTCTCGTAGACGATCAGCCAGGAGGACGCCAGGTCGGCGTCCGGGTAGACGGGGCTCAGCAGGGGTGAGGGAACCTGGGCCAGGTCGGCGATGCGCGGGGCGGGCGGGGTGGTACGGACCCGGCCGTCCGGGCCGCGGTGGCTGATCCCGGCGATCCGGTCCAGCAGCGGCCGGGGCCGGGCCAGTTCACGCAGCAGCTCGGCGAAGCGCAGCTCGCCCTCGCCGTGCACCAGGACGTCCACGTCCGGCGACTCGGCGAACAGCGCGTCGGCCTGGTGGGTGACGTCGTTGCCGCCGAGCACCACCAGGCAGTCCGGCCAGCGCTCCTTGATCAGGGCGGCCAGTTCCAGGGACTCCGCGCGGTTCCAGAAGTAGACGGTGAAGGCCACCAGGAACGGTGGCTCCGACGCCGGACGGGCCAGCCGGTCGAGCACCTCGGCGAAGACCCTCCGCCGGTCGGCGGCGCGCAGGTGGTGCACGTGCCGCTCGAAGCGGTGCGCGGCCCGGACGACCGGATCCTGCTGGGCGGCGGCCTGGAGGTAGCCGAGGGTGATGCTGTACCTGATCCCGGGGAGTGCCGTCAGCTCGATCAGGTGCACCGGGCGGCGCTTGCGGTGGTCGGTGGTGGTCACGGGGGCTCCTCGGGGTGAAGGGTGGGCGCTGGCCGCCGGGGCCGCCCGCATCACCTTCCCGGTCTCCATCTACGACGCGGTCGCCCGCTCGCAGAACTTCGGCCAGGTCCGCAACGCCTACATCCGCGTGATCA